>DASQFE010000247.1:0-3540 GCA_035633295.1 Ilumatobacteraceae bacterium
GCTGCCACCGCCCAGTTCATCGCCGCCCACGACGGCAACATCGTGCACGCCGAGCAGCACGTCGACGTGGGCACCGGCAGCGGCGACGCCGTGTTCTTCCAACGAGTCGAGTTCGAACTCGACGGGTTCGGCCTCGACCGAAACGAGATCGTCGATGCCTTCGCTCCCACGGCCGAACGACTCAGCATGCATGTCGACCTTCGCTTCAGTGATGTTCCGACCCCGACGGCGATCATGGCGTCGAAGCAGCCACACTGCCTCTACGACCTGCTCACGCGTTGGCGTAGCGGCGAACTGCTGATGGACCTCCGGGTGATCGTGTCGAACCATCCCGATCACGCGGATTTCGCCGCCCACATGGGCGTGCCGTACCTCCATCTGCCCGTCACCCCCGACACCAAGGTCGAGCAGGAGTCAGCGGTGCTCACGGCGCTCGTCGAGCACGGCGCCGAACTCGTCGTGATGGCTCGCTACATGCAAATCCTCAGCGACCGATTCGTCTCAGCCCATCCGATCATCAACATTCACCACTCGTTCCTGCCCGCGTTCGTCGGGGCGAACCCGTATCGCCAGGCCTTCGAGCGCGGCGTGAAGCTCATCGGTGCCACTGCGCACTATGCCACCGCCGACCTCGACGAGGGCCCGATCATCGAGCAGGACACCATCCATGTCACCCACCGCGACGACGTCCAACGTCTCACCGCACGCGGACGCGACCTCGAAACCATCGTCCTCGCGCGAGCAGTACGCGCCCACCTCGAGCACCGAGTCCTCGTCCACGGCCGCAAAACCGTCGTCTTCTCCTGAAATTCGGAGCGATCGTTGCGCCAGGCGCACGAATGGCTCCGAATTTCGGGTTCTGGAGGGGTGGGTGCGTCAGGGAGTGGTGGCGGTGCGGCGGGCTCGGCGGGCGCGCGGGGCGCTGCCGCTGGGTTCCCAGGAGAACTTCCGTAGGGCGATGAACAGGCCGACGACACCCCAGGCAGCGATGAACGCCAGCTTGTCCCACTGGAATGCCGGCGCCTCGACGTAGGGGGTGAAGCAGGCCTGGAACGCCTCGACGAACGGCTTGAGTGGAAAGATGTTGCCCACGATCTCGATCCACCGTGGCGGATCGTCGAGCTGGATGAAGATGTTCGACACGAATGCCAGCGGCAGGATGATGGCGTTGGCGGCAGCCGACGCCGAGCTGGCCGACTTCACCAGCGACGCGAGGGCCATGCCGAGCGCCGCGAACGACGCCACTCCAACCAGGAACGTCACGAAGGCTGCCGGCATCTTCGCGGGGTCGATGTCGAGGTCGTAAGCCACAACGCCGACTCCGAGCATGATCGTGACGCCGACGAACGCGATCACGATCGCTGAGCAGATGAACCCGGCGATGTAGATCCACGTTGGCAGCGGTGTGCCTCGCCAGCGCTTGAGGACACCCTCGTCACGCCGGATCGGCACCATGTTCGCCAGGTTCGTGAACGTCGCCGACGCTGCCGTGAATGCGGCCAGCCCCCCGGTGTAGAACTGACGCGACGACCAGCTCCCCTCGGGTGTGTCGATCGTGGAGTTGCCGAAGAGCGCGTTGAACAACACGAGCATGATCAGCGGCAGACCGAGGGTGAAGAACATCGCCACGGGGATCCGCCAGAAGGTCACCAGCTGGTAGCGGGTCTGAACAGCGAGCAGCTTGGCGGTCGGAGGAAATCCGCTCATTCGGTCGGCTCCTCGACGCCTGTGAGTGAGTCGGTCGCCGAATCGGCAAGGCTCAGGTACACCTCTTCGAGCGACGCTCGGCCGACTGACAGCGAGTCGAGTTCAACGCCGGTCTCGATCGCCCATCCGGTGAGACGGTGCACGACGGCGGTGGGGTGATCGACGTTGGCCTCCACCAGCCGCCCCGACACCCTGATGTCGGTCTCCATGATCGAAGCGAACGTAGCCGCGGCATCGCTGATCTCGATCGACTCCGGCAACGTGAAGCTGACGATCGTTCCGCTGATGCGATTGATCAACTGCTCGGGTGTGCCCTCCGCAATCATCTTCCCTTGCGACAGCACACCAACGCGCGACGCAAGGTGCTCGGCCTCGTCGAGGTAGTGCGTCGTCAGCAGCACGGTCGTGCCGTCGGCACCGAGTGCCTCGATGAGGTCCCACGACTGCCGACGAGCAGCGGGATCGAACCCCGTGGTCGGCTCATCGAGGAACAACACCTCGGGCCGACCCACGATGCCCAATGCGAGATCGACCCGGCGTCGTTGGCCTCCCGACAGTGATCCGACACGTGCGTCAGCCTTCTCGTCGAGCCCCACGAGCGCGACGACCTCGTCGAGCGGGCGAGGTGATCGGTAGCAACCGGCGTAGAGGGCAATGACCTCTCGGACCGTGAACTCGGACTCGACGCCCGACGACTGCAACACGATGCCGATGCGGTCACGAAAGTCACGACCGGCACCGGACGGGTCGGTGCCGAGGACTTCGACGAACCCGGAGGTTGCAGATCGATGCCCTTCGAGGATCTCGACGGCAGTCGACTTGCCCGCCCCATTCTCTCCCAGAAGTGCGTAGACCTCGCCGGCGTCGACGTGGAAACTCAAGCCGTCGACAGCTCTCACGACGCCGTAGTTCTTGCGGAGGTCGCGAACGTCGATTACGGGCATGTCGAGGGAAAGCTATCCCCTGGGTGCCGACGTGGAGATCGGCAGGCCCGTGTCGTTGCGGAGGTGTTCGGCCGCCGGCACGAAGTAGGCCATCAGCTCGTCGTCAACACCGTCGGGGACCTCCTCTGCGGCGCACGTGCGTTCGACCGCGGCGGTCATATGGACGAGCCAACGATCACGTTCGAGCGGGCCGACATGGAACGGGAAGTGCCGCATCCGCAAGCGCGGATGGCCACGCTCCTCCATATAGGTGGTCGGGCCTCCCCAGTACTGGGCGAGGAACAGCGTCAGGCGGTGGCGGGCCCCGGTGAGGTCCGGCTGCTCGGGATACAACGGGAGCAATACCTCGTCGGTACGCACCCCGTCAGAGAACGCGTCGACGAGCCGTTCGAAGAATGGCATACCGCCGACTCGGAAAAAAAGCGTCGGCGCCGTGTTGTCCACGGCGCCCACGCTAGGGGGATTCTCCCGGAAGCGAGAAGGGGGATCGCTTCGGAAGATCTGGGGGACCCTGGTGGGGTCCGGCTGACGCTCAGGCGTCGGCGAACATCGATTCGGGGTCGAACTTGCGGTACTCGACGAGTTCTTCGGTGTTGAGCACGAAGGGGGTCTGGTCGTTGCACGGGTCGAGCACGAGGGCGTCGTCGGTGGCGAGCAGCACCAGCACCGTGATGACGTCGTTGTCGGGCGTCTTGATCTCGATCACATCGCCGGTCTTCAGCTGTTCCATCAACATCGTCGTCATCGCAGTTCCCGTCTCGTTCTGTGTGTACCGCGTCTTGGGTTGTTCAAGACATCGGTAACAACCTCGATCGACTTGAGGAATTCCCGAACCACGACGTGTCAAACGTCACCGGCCGGACACGACGAGTGTCGGACTCAATGAAAG
>DASQFE010000248.1:0-4309 GCA_035633295.1 Ilumatobacteraceae bacterium
GGGTCGACGGTCGGCGTCGACCGCCGCCTTCACCGCCCGGAACAGCCGCGGCTCGAGCTGCGCCTCGTCGATGACGAGGGTGTCCACCGAACGCTCGACGAAGGTCCGCGGATCGATCGAGGCCGCCCGAAGCGTAGGTTCAATCGGTGAGGACGGGCCAGGCGATTCGATGCGATCAGCAGTCGGCCGGGCGCCGTCAGCGACGAACGTACGGTCCGTTCGGAAGCAGGTCGGCGACGGTCGATTCGCTGATCGGAGCGTCCTCTTTGGCCGAGCTCACGTAGATCGGCATCGCGGGGCCACCGAGTTCGAGTGCGACCTGGAGGCAAGCGCCGCACGGCCAGGTGAGGTCGTCGCCGGTGCGGGGTGCGACGAGAGCCAGCGCAAGCGGTCTGGCGCCGAGCGCAACAGTCGAAAAGAGGGCGACACGTTCGGCGCACATCGCCAAACCGAGGGAGACGTTCTCGACGATCACACCGGGGACGATGTCACCGGAAGCGGTCTGCACGGCGGCTCCAGCCCGGAACTTGGAGTAGGGGACGTGGGCATTCGATCGACAGTCCCGGGCGGCTGCTACGAGCTCGGTTGGTGTCATCCTGGGCAACCTAGCGAAGGAAACGCATCGGAGATGCTGCACCTCGACCGGGGAAGTCAGGCGGCGCAGCGTTCGCAGCGGCCGTACACGTCGATGACGTGGTGGCGGGGCGCGAACCCCTGAGCTTCAGCGACGCTCCCGAAGGCTTTGTCGAGGTTGCGTTCGGTGGCGGCGCTGAGCGTCACGTCGAGCACGAGGCCGCACGACTCGCAGATCAGGTGGTGGTGGTGCTCGGTGAGTTCTTCGGCGAGTTCGTAGTGGGCGTGGTCACCGCGATGGACGAGACGCTGCACGACGCCGGCCTCCTCCATGAGCGACAGGTTCCGGTAGGCCGAGCTCTGGGCGAGGTCTGACTGGATCTGGAGGAGTTCGGGCAGGGTGACCGGACCGCCCGCACGGCGCAGGCCGGAAACAATCTGGCGACGCCCGGTCGTGTAGCGCAGGTCGTGTTTGGCAAGCCGCTCGGTGACCGCGCGGTCGAGTTCGGTGGTGGCAGCCATCTTCGCGCTCAGCCTACCCGACCACTCCTCGGTGGTCAGAGATTCCACGGGGGTGGCGGCTGACGATCGTGCGCATCGGCGAGCGCCGCGTGAACTGATCGGCGCGGTGTCCTTCAGCGGTGATCGTGGTGGATGTGGTCGTGGTCGTCGTGGTGAACTCCGTCGTCGACAGCGACGATCTGGCCGCCGAGGTCGAGTACTCGCGCACCGTACGCCTCGCGCAGGTGTTCGGGTCGTAGTGCGTCGGCGGGTGCGCCGGCCGCGACGACACGACCGTTCAACAGCACGACATGATCGGCCCGGCGAGCCTCGTCGAGGTCGTGCGTGGCAACGAGCACGAACCGTCCGGCCGTGCGTTCGTCATCGATCACCGTTCGGATCTGCTGCGCTGACACCGCATCGAGGCCGGCGACGGGCTCGTCGAGGAGGAGGATCTCGGCGTCTTGGGCGAGACCCTGCGCCACGAACACACGTTGGCGCTGGCCACCCGACATTTCAGCGAGGTGGCGTCGGCCCATCGTCGTGATCTCGAGTCGATCCATCGCCTCCGTCACGATGTCGCGGTCGCTGCGGCGCAGCCGACGAAACGGTCCGAGTGTCGAGGAGCGGGCAAGGGCGACGACTTCGTTCGCTGTCACCAGCAGGTGCTCGGAGGCGTGCTGGGTCTGCAACACGTAGGCGATGTCGCGGCGAGCCTGCGCGGGGCGCCGGCCGCACACACTCACCGTGCCGTGCGCAGGGGCCAGTAGTCCAGCGATGACGTGGAGCAACGTCGATTTGCCCGACCCATTCGGACCCACGAGCGCCGTGACCCCGCGGGGAATGGAGAGCGCATCGATGCTCAGCGCGGTTGTTCCCCCACGATCGACACTGAGATCGGTGATCTCGATCGTGTCGCCGCGCTGACTCTTCGGGGTCGACGAGGTTGTCATGTTCCAAGTGATTCCATTACGTTAGCACTATGAGAAAGATTCTCACTCTGAGTCGCGTCGTTGCCGTGTGCTCGTTGGGGGTGTTCGCCGTCGCCTGCGGCTCCGATGACACCGCCTCGGATTCGACCATGTCAGGTGCAACGTCAGATGCGCCGTCAGATGCGCCGTCAGCGACGTCCGGCGGGTCGACAACGGCAGCGACTGACGGGGAGCTCCCGGCGATCGCGGTGACGACGAGCATTCTCGGAGACATCGTCTCAGAAGCAGTTGGCGATCTCGCCGAGGTCGAGGTGATCATGCCGATCGGGGCTGATCCCCACGACTTCGCTCCCTCGGCGAAGCAGGCTGAGGCGATGGAGAACGCCGACCTCCTCGTCATCAACGGGGCGGGATTCGAAGAGGGCATGCTCGCCACCATCGAGCAGGTTGAGTCCTCAGGGACCCCCGTGTTCGCTTTCGCCGACCAGATCGAACTGCTCGAGTTCGACGGCGAGCATTCCGATGACGAGGAGCACTCCGATGAAGTCGCCTTCGATCCGCACATCTGGACCGATCCGACCCGCATGATCACCGCTGTCGAGGCGTTCGGCGACGAGTTCGCCGGCGTGGATGGCGTTGACGGCGCTGCCGTGAAGTCACAGGTGCGGGACTACATCGAAGAACTGACAGTGCTCGACAGTGAGATGGAAGACACCCTGGCTACCGTGCCCGACGATCAGCGCGTCCTCGTGACCAGCCATGAGGTCTTCGGCTACTTCGCGGACCGTTTCGACTTCAAGATCGTCGGCGCTGTGCTCCCCTCGCTCACCACGAACGCCGAGCCGTCGGCGGCAGACATCGAGGAACTGGCTGCATTGATCGAAGCGGAGGGGATCCCGGCCATCTTCGGTGATACGAGCGGGTCGACCCAACTCGCCGAGGCGCTCGCCGAATCGGTCGGCAGCGATGTCGAGGTGGTCGTGCTCTACAGCGAGAGCCTGGGGGAGCCGGGATCTGGTGCGGACACCTACATCGGGATGATGAACACCAACGCCGAACTGATCTCGGGTGCACTCACGCCTTCGTGAGTGACCTGCAACACTCGTTGAGCCGTGTGGAATTTCTTTGCTGAGGCGTTCGCGTCCGACATCACCCGACGAGCGCTTGTCGGCGGTCTGATTGCGGCGACGACCACAGCGTTGATCGGTACCTGGGTTGTTGTACGCGGGTTGGCGTTCTTCGGCGATGCGATGGCCCACGGCGTGCTGCCCGGAATCGCCCTCGCAGTGATCTGGGGGTTCAACCTCACGCTCGGAGCGATGGTCAGCGCAGTGGTGATGGTGCTCGGAATCAACCTCGTACACCGAACGACACGGCTGAGCGACGACACCGGGATCGGGTTGCTCTTCGTCGGCATGCTCGCGCTCGGCGTTGTGATCATCAGTCGCGCCGACACGTTCGCCGGCGATCTCACGTCGTTCCTGTTCGGCGATGTGCTCGGTGTTGGTGACGACGAGATCCGTCTCGGCCTGATTGCCCTCGCCGTCACGATCGTCGGGTTGGTACTCGGCCACCGATCGTTCCTGGCGCTCTCGGTCAGTCGAGAGAAGGCAGTGACGCTCGGGTTGCGCCCGGCACTCGCGCACGGGATCATGCTGATGCTGCTCGCGCTGTCGATCGTCGCCAGCTTCCAGGTCGTCGGAACCCTGCTGGTGTTCGGACTCCTCGTCGCTCCGCCGGCGACTGCGGTGTTGTTGGTGCGCCGGATCCCCGTTGCGATGATTGTCGCCGTCGGCTTCGGCTGGATGTCCGTGGTGCTCGGGTTGGCGATCAGCTACCACGCTGACACCGCAGCTTCGGCGACGATGGCGGGCATGGCGGTGGCCCAATTCTTCGTGGTCCTGACCGTTACGGAACTTCTCGCCGCGCTGCGGCACCGGCGGCTCGCGACGCCCACGTAAACGTGCCCGGGGCGGGATTCGAACCCGCATTTTCCGAAAGGAAACTCCCGTGTCGGGCCCTTCTGGAGAGTCCTGACGACGATTGGTTGGTTGGGAAACCCGATGGTCCGGAGCAGCGCGCTCACATCTGACCTTGCTGAGCACGTGTGGTTCAGCAGTTGGCAAGCGCGGCGAGGGCGTCGCAGATCTTCTGTCGTCCGCCGATGCCGAGTTCACCGAGCTGTGCGGTGAGCACCGACTTGGGCACCGCCGCGAGGTTGTCGAATGTGGCCACACTCTCATGGTCGAGTCCCTCATCGGGCCCGACGCGGATGCAGGTCGGGATGTCGCGCAACGTGCTCG
>DASQFE010000249.1:0-3835 GCA_035633295.1 Ilumatobacteraceae bacterium
CTGTTCGCCGTCGGGCTCGCCATCGGCGGGTTCGCGCCGAGCATGCCGGTTCTCGTCGTCGGCAGATTCGTGCAGGGTTTCGGCGCCGGCGTGGTGCCGGCGATCGGATACGTCGCGATCGGTCGTGCGTTCAGCGTGCAGGAGCGGCCCCGCATGTTCGCCATCCTGTCGACCGCGTGGGTGGTTCCCGGGCTCGTCGGCCCGGTCCTCGCCGAACGTATCGCCCAAGGTGTCGGGTGGCGGTGGGTCTTCATCGGGCTCATCCCGCTCGTCGCCGGGGCCGGCGCATTCGTCGTGCCCGCGATGATGCGGCTCGGCCCGGTCGCCGGGTACGAGGCGCCCTCGGTGCCGTTGCGCCGCCGTCGCCTCGTCGAAGCCGGGCGTGTCGCCGCCGCCACAGCGCTGTTCGTCGCCGGACTGACCTTCGATCGCCTGCTGCTGATCCCCTCTGTCGTGATCGCCATCGCCATCGGGCTGGGCCCGCTGCGTCGGCTCACGCCGCCCGGCACCCTTCGAGGAGCTGCGGGCCTCCCGGCCGTGATCGCATCACGCGGGTTGCTCACGTTTGCATTCTTCGGCCTCGACGCGTTCATCCCCTACGCGATCACGAACGGGCGGGGCCGATCAACGCTGGCTGCGAGTCTCGCGGTGACCGTCGGAACGGTGAGCTGGACCGTGGCGACGTGGATCCAGCAGCGGTGGATCGCCCGCCTGGGCGAGGCCCGGTTCGTCCGCACCGGCTACCTCCTCCTGGCGCCCGGCATCGTGATCGCGGCGGTCGCGTCACTGCCCGATCTCGTACCGTTCTGGTTGATCTACGTCGGTGCGATCACTGCCGGCTTCGGGATGGGGCTGGCGTACTCGGCCCACGCACAACTCGCGCTCCGTGGCGTCGAGGAACGTCACGTGGGGGCGGCGACTGCGTCACTACAACTCTGCGACAACCTCGGCGTGGCCCTCGGCACCGGCATCGTCGGAGCGATCCTCACGTTTGGCGTCGACGGCGGTCGATCGGCCGGCGCGGCAATCGCGGTTGCACTCCTCGCGCCCGCGTTGGTCGCCCTTGTCGGGTTGTCGTTGTCCGCTCGTCTCCCGAAGACCACGACGGCATCGTTCGACACACCTGCCGACGCGCGGCGGTGATCGGGCCGCGAGGCCCCCGAGTTCCCCGATGGCGCGTACCACTACGTACTGGCGACGTCGATGGCCCGAATGCCAGGAATGGGCGGCGGCCCACCGGCCCTGACGCCGGCGCTCAGCTGGGGAACACGTAGTCGACGTCGTCGAAGGAATCGACCGCGAACACGTACAGCAGACGGAGGACGCCGGCGCCGGTGTTCCCGACGGCATGAACGGCGTTGGCCGGCACGAAGATCGTGCTGCCTGCTCGGATGTCGTACAACTCGCCTTCGATCGACACGACGCCCGTGCCGGCGAGGATGTAGTACGCCTCCGCGGGTTCGTGGCGGTGCAAGTGGAGTTCGTCGGGTGCCCCGGGCTGGATCTCGGCGATGCCGACCGTCAGCGAGTCGGTCGGCGTCCGGTCGGCGCTGACGAGTGTGCGCCAGCTCACACCGTGGCGGCCGGCTTCGCTCCAATCCTCGACCTCGCACTCGCTCTCGTGGACGACGAACGGCCGCGGCGCCGGGTGCTGATTGCCGCCGTAGGTCACGGGGTTGCTCCGTTCGATGCGGGGTCGAGGAACCCGCCGATGATCTGGATCTCGAGTACTGCAATCCGGGCGTCCGTCTCGTGGAATGCCTCGGGTGTGTCGGAGCGATGGCCCGGCAGGAATCTACGGAGGTCGGTCATGCCGGGTGATCTTCACATGTCGAGCACCGTCGAGGTCAACCGGTCTGGGCGAGCGCCCGGAACTCGGCCTCGGTGTAGCGCGGCGTGATGAACTTCGGGCAGTTCCAGTCGAACGCGACCACCTCGACCCGGACAAGACCTTCCAGGCGTCCGCTGATCCCGAGCCGCTCGAGTTCGGCGGGGTCGGGGTCCGGATCGAACGAGGCGTTGCCGAGCAGCTTGAGGCGCTGTCGGTTGGGGTAGTCCACGGCGATCATCGCGATGCGCCCGTTGTTGTCGAGGTGTCCGGCCGTCACGAACTGGCGGTTGCCGGATCGATCCGCCCAGGCGATGTTGGTCGGATCGACGATCGTGATGAACCCAGGGGGTCCGCCACGATGCTGGACGTACGGCCAGCCATTCTCCCCGACCGACGACAGGTAGAAGCTGTCGCGGCGCCGAAGGAAGTCGACCTCGTACTCGCCGAGACCGTCGGGCGGCGGGAATCGGGATCCTTCGGCGTAGGCCTCGAATGATCCCCGTTCGCGTTGGTGGCGTCGTGCATCCTCGCTGAACGCGAGGTCGTGGAATCGTTGCATCATGGTCGTGCTTGCTTTCAACGGGGTGATGGTTCGAGCAGGAGTGACGGGAGTCGCTCCAGCGATCGTGTGAACGGTCGGAGGTTGCCGGTGACCCTGGCGAGCACGAGTGCCCCCTCGATCGCAGCGACTGCGTCCTCGGCTCGCCGGCGGGCCTCGGCTCGTGCCGCCCCCTCGGAGCGGGCAACGTCGGCGAACGCCGCGATCCATCCTTCGGCGGCGAGGCCGAGCCCGGTGGTCGCCTCCGTGCCGGGATCGCCGATCGAGAGCGTGTCCAGCAGGCAGCTCTGCCGGCCGCCCTCGTAGAACTGGCGCAGGCGTTCGGCCACGTTCGTCAGGCGGTCGTGGGCGGTGCCGGTGCCGCTCAGCGGTGCGAGCACCTCCTGGGCGAAGTGAGCACCGGTGGCGCCGGCGACCTCGGTCGCCATCTCCTGTTTCCCGCCCGGGAACCGGTGGTAGAGGCTCGACTTCTGCAGTCCGGTGGCCGCAGCGATGTCAGCAAGACTGGAACCGTCGTAGCCGGTGGTCCGGAACAACAGCCCGAGCCGGTCGATGAGATCGGATTCGCTGACCAGTCGTGGTGGCATGAACGTACTGTACCGAACGATCGGTACAAAACCACACTGGTCCTCAGAGCCGGGATCTCCACTGAATCTCTGTTTGCGTGACAGTTTGGTTGGGACGGGCCAACCGAATCCTCCCGCAAACGGAGATTCGGCGGGGGAGGTGGGGCTCGTCAGCCGACGTTGCGGTCGTGGCCCTCCCAGAAGGGGGCCCGCAGTTCTCGCTTGAGGACCTTCATCGCGCCCGACAGCGGGAGCGCGTCGGGGCGGAACGTCACCGACTTGGGCACCTTGTAGCCGGCGATCGACTCGCGGGCGTAGTCGATGATCTCCACCTCGGACGCATCCGCTCCCTCGCGCAACACGACGATCGCATGCACCTCCTCACCCCACTCGTCGCTCGGCACGCCGATCACCGCAACCTGCAGCACGGCCGGATGGCCGGCGATCGCGTTCTCCACCTCGGCGGAGTACACGTTCTCGCCGCCCGTGACGATCATGTCCTTCACCCGGTCGACGAGATAGAGGTACCCGTCCTCGTCCAGGTAGCCCGCATCGCCGGAGTGGTACCAGCCACCGGCGAACGCATCGTCGGTCGCCTCGGGCTTGTTCCAGTACTCGACCATGTAGTTGCCGCCGCGCGCGCACACCTCGCCAGGAACACCGAGGGGCATCTCGGTGTCATCCGCATCACGGATGGAGAGGACGACGCCGGTCGCCGCCGCGCCGGCCGACCGCAGCAGCTGGCCGCCCGCGCGGTGATCCTCCGGCCGCAGGATCGTCAGGATCGGTGACGCCTCGGTCATGCCGTAGACCTGCCAGAGGTTCAGCGCCGGGTACAGGGAAGCCAACTTCTCGAGGAGTACCTGGGGCATGGGGGAC
>DASQFE010000250.1:0-2434 GCA_035633295.1 Ilumatobacteraceae bacterium
CCGGCAGAGAGTATGTAGCTGTGCGCTGATCGGAGGATCCTTGGCCACCAGTTGGGGCTCTTCTTCGATCAGTCAGTCTCCTTGGCTTGTCTGACTCATGAACCGGCTGACGCGCTTCGGTGCTGTCTTCATTTCGACGCGTCGGCAAGTCTTGGAGACGGCACCCACCGGTCGGGTGGGGAGCATCCGTGATCTGTTCGAGCAGATCCCGGTGTCGTGTTCCACCGTCCCGGCAGGTGCGTGCCAACCCTGTTCACCTATCGAAAGGGATGGCAATGACCATCGTAGAGAATCAGACCATGATCACCGGTGGGGTCGACACCCACCTCGAGTTCCATGTCGCTGCTGCGGTCGACACCAACGGCGGTGTGTTGGGCGTCGAGACGTTCCCGACTCGTGGTGCCGGCTACGCCCAGCTCGTCAAGTGGCTCCAAGGGTTCGGTGACATTGAGCGCGTCGGTGTCGAGGGCACCGGTTCCTACGGCACTGGCCTTGCACGTCATCTGCGTAGCGAGGGCATCGCTGTGGTGGAGGTGGATCGACCGAACCGACAAGCCCGGCACCGACACGGCAAGTCCGATGACGTCGACGCGATCGCTGCCGCGCGAGCTGCGTTGACGAGAACTGCGACGGGTCAGGCGAAACATCGTGACGGCAACGTCGAAGCGATCCGGGTATTGATGGTCGCGCGTCGTTCAGCAGTTGATGAACGCATCGCGATCTTGAACCAGATCCGACACCTGGTGATCTGTGCTCCAGATGACATCAGAGCCCGATTCGAAGGGCTCTCGCCAGCAGCATTGCTCAACCAGACCTCGAGTCTGCGGCCCCGCGATCACGGCGATGTCGTCGACTACACAACCTTGATCACCATCCGTGAGCTCGGCCGGCGGGCCAAGAACCTGCACGACGAGAACGTCCGATTGAACAAACTGCTGCGACCGTTGATCCGTCGCACCGCACCCGGACTCCTCGACGTGTTCGGTGTCGGCTACGACACCGCCGCCAAACTTCTCGTCGCTGTGGGCGACAACCCAGAACGGTTGCATTCCGAAGCAGCCTGGGCTCACATGTGCGGCGTCGCACCGCTGAACGCCTCATCAGGCAAGACCCAGCGGCATCGTCTCAACCGGGGCGGGAACCGCCAAGCGAACTCGGCGATCTATCACATCATGCTGACCCGGCTGCGCTATGACCAACGCACCCGCGACTACCTCGCCCGCCGCTCAGCCGAGGGCAAAACCACCGGTGAGATCTGCCGGATGCTGCGCCGCTACATCGCCCGCGAGATCTACAAACAACTCCCACGACCGAACTGACCGACGCGTCCCACCGGGCCGGGCCCGCTGGCCCTGACGAACCGGCTCACACCCTCGCGGTTGTGCAACAAACGACCTGCCGCCCCCGGCCCCGACGCGCCTGACGACCTACCGGCGATCACCTCCGCAGCGTGACCGAATACGCGCTTGCCCTCAACTCGAGTGGCTCATCTCTGTCTTGTCCACCAACGAGGACCGACCGCCCCAAAAGACCCCTTGACATCCATACGCGCATCGAAGTCGGTCGCCTGTTTGGCGTTGGGGGCACTGCATAATCTCGCGGTTTGGTACCCCGGTCAAGGTGGTCTAGCGACCGAGGGATTGGCCGTTTCGCTTGATCCTGAAATGCCGGAGTCGTTCGGCGGTTGCCGCCGCCCGGTCGGAACTGTTGCCTGTCGGGTATGGGCGATCACCTTGGTTGACCGGTTGCTCGTGCTCGGTGGTTTCGTGAGAGTAACCGTGAGAGTAACGCTCCACGAACATGACCGAACGCCAGCGAACGTGATTTCACATACTCCCAGCTCAGAGGCCTTTTGGCGCACATCGGCGAACGCTGGGAAGCTGATTGGCGGAGGTGGACGGGAATCGAACCCGCCGGACGGGGATCGCCCGTCCCAACCGCTTTGAAGGCGGCGGAGCCCACCAGGTGCTCGGACACCTCCGCTTCGAACGCTACCGGTCGCGGTTCCGGCCGGCAGCGTTGTGGACGACATCGCTCGTCGGTACTCTCGACTCACCGACTTCCCCCATGTACTCACCCGAGGCCTCTGGCCGATTGGGGAACGTCATGGTCACACTTTGTTGGGCCGCCAAAGGCGGCAGCGGAACCACGGTCGTCGCCGCATCACTTGCGCTGAATTCGACGCACCCATCACTCCTCGTTGATCTCGATGGCGAGATCCCCGCCGTGCTCGGGCTCCCCGAGCCCGACCGCCCCGGTGTCGCCGAGTGGCTCGCCACCGACACACACGCCGAACAGCTCGCTGACCTGTTGGTCGACATCGCCCCGCACCGCTGGCTGCTGCCATGGCGATCGGGCGCAACCTGGGCGACGCTGACTGTGCCATCGATCGAGCCGGACGCCATTCGCTGGGGCCAACTCGGCGACTGGCTGA
>DASQFE010000251.1:0-2247 GCA_035633295.1 Ilumatobacteraceae bacterium
GACCTGTCACCCCCACGGCTTCTGGATCCACTGGCGCTGAGTACCCCGAAGCCACCTGGCCGTTCTCGTGAACCGATGCGCGAACTATTCGCCCACGGGTTCACGAGAACGGAAGCGCCACGGGATGTCGACGGCCTTGGCGATGCCGATGCGAGGGCCGACGATCGGGTCGCGTGGCGGGGGCGTGCCGTCGTCGAGGATGCGGATCGGCGATGAGGCGTCGACGCCGTTGTCGGAGAGGGAGACGCCATTGTCCGACAGGGTGAGGCCGAGGGCCTCGCAGAGCTTGCCCGGGCCGTTGGCGAGTTCACGATCGAGCCGCCCTGCGCGTCGCGAGCGGATCACGTCGAGCCCGGAGACCGGCTCCACGGCCCGCAGCAGCACGGCTTGGCCGTCGCCGTCGGCTCCGGTGACGACGTTGGCGCAGCAGTGCACGCCGTAGCTGCGGTAGACGTACAGCCGGCCCGGTGGGCCGAACATCACCGCGTTGCGAGTCGTCGAACCGTTGAACGAATGACTCGCCGGGTCGTCGCGCAGGTACGCCTCGGTCTCGACGATCCGACCGCTCACGAGCGTGCCGTCCCGATCGACCACGAGCAGTTTGCCGAGAAGATCCCGAGCGACGTCAGGGGCGTCGCGGGCGAACCACTCCGCCGACAGCACTGTGAGGCTCAGAGGCCGAGCCGCTGCGCATCACGGGCCATCGTCGCCCGGTACGACTCGACCTGAAGCGGCAACGCCTCCGGGCCGCCGGCACCTCGTGACGTACGCATCCGCACCCCGACGCCGGGCCCGACCAGCGCTGCCGCGTCCGGGCCGAGCAACGGATCGGCGGCAACGAGTTCACGCAGCGAGCCCTCCCCCGCCAGCGTTGCCCTCACGTGCGCACCGACGATCGCGTGGGCGTCACGGAATGGGGTGCCGGAGCGGACCAGAAATTCGGCGAGATCGGTCGCTGCCATGGTCTCCTCGTCGGCGGCGGCTTGCATCCGCTCGGGCACGAACGTGGCAGTGGCGATCATGCCGGTGAGTGCGGCAACCGCGAGTGTCACCTGCTCGACCGAGTCGAACAACGGCTCCTTGTCCTCCTGGAGGTCACGGTTGTATGCCAGCGGGAGACCCTTGAGGGTCGCCAGCAGCCCGGTCAGGTTGCCGATGAGGCGTCCGCTCTTGCCCCGGGCGAGTTCGGCGATGTCGGGGTTCTTCTTCTGGGGCAGCATCGACGAGCCCGTGGCGTACCCGTCGTCGAGTTTGGCGAAACCGAACTCTCCCGATGTCCACAGCACCCATTCCTCGCCGATGCGCGACAGGTGGATGCCGACGAGCGCAAGGTCGAAGACTGCCTCGGCGACGAAGTCGCGGTCACTGACGGCATCGAGGCTGTTGTCGAACACGCCGGCGAATCCAAGGTCGGCGGCGTTGCCGACAGGGTCGATCGGCAGCGACGACCCTGCCAGTGCGCCGGCGCCGAGCGGTGACACGTCGAGCCGCTCGCGGGTGGCCAACAGGCGGTCGACGTCGCGCGCCAGCGCCCAGCCGTGGGCCAGGAGATGGTGCGCGAGCAGCACCGGTTGCGCCCGCTGGAGGTGTGTGTAGCCCGGCAGATAGACGAGGCCGGCCGCCTCGGCGCGCTGCAACAGCACGGTCTGCAGGTCGTGGATCGATCGGGCGACGGTAAGCAGTTCCCGCTTGCACCACAGTCGCAGATCGGTTGCCACCTGATCGTTGCGGCTCCGAGCGGTGTGGAGCTTGCCGCCCGCCGGCCCGGCAAGTTCGGTGACGCGACGCTCGACAGCAGTGTGGATGTCTTCGTCGCTCTCCACGTACACGAAGGTGTCCGACTCCATCTCGCCGGCGACCTGATCGAGCGCGCCGAGGATGGAATCACGTTCGGGCGCAGTGAGCAGCCCGACACGTTCCAGCCCGCGCACGTGAGCTGCGGACCCCGCGATGTCGTCGCGCCACATCGTGCGATCGAATGGCAGGCTCACGGTGTAGGCCATCAAGGCCTCGGCCGGCCCACCAGCGAAGCGGCCATGCCAGAGGGTCTTGCCGCGATCGCTTGCATCGTTCGGCTGGTCGGTCATCTCAATCCAGTCCCGCGAGATCGCGGAGATGAGAAGCGAGCGTGGCGCCATCGGTCGATGCCGACACGCACAGCAAGGTGTCGTCGCCGGCGACCGTGCCGAGCAGGTCATCCACCCGGCTCCGATCGAGCGCCGAGGCCACCACATGGGCGCAGCCGGG
>DASQFE010000252.1:0-9079 GCA_035633295.1 Ilumatobacteraceae bacterium
TCGGCAGTGCCACGCTGATCGTCGACCCCGACGGCAACATCTCGACGATCAAGAACGCGCTCGTCAACTTCGGCTGGGAGTACGTGTTCCACTGCCACATCCTGTCCCACGAGGAGATGGACATGATGCGGCCGGTGCTCATGGCGCTCCCGCCGTTCGAGGCGAACGGACTCGAGAGGACGTTGGCGGGCACCCGCAACCTGATCACATGGAACGACAACTCGATCACCGAGACGTCGTTCATCCTGCAGAGGTCGGCCGATGGCATCACCTGGACGAACGCCGCGACGAGCCCGTCGCCGCTCGACGTGCCGAACACCAAGGGCGTTGCCCGGAGCCTCACGGACACGGGGGCTGCCGGGAGCGCCGCGCTCCTCTACCGTGTGGTCGCCAGGAACACCGTCGGCTACGGCGGTGCCTACCCGGCCGTGGATGCCGACTCGCTCTCGGCGACGATCGCCGTGAACGTGCCGGCCCGGGCGCCGGCGGCTCCGTCGAACCTCGTCGCCTCCCTGCGGGCCGGCCCGCAGGTCAGGTTGACGTGGCGCGACAACGCGAACAACGAGAGCGGCTTCGTCATCGAGCGATCGACCACCGGCTTGCCCGGCTCGTTCGCCCGGATCGCAACCGCGGCCAGGAATGCCACCACCTTCACCGACTCGACGATTGCGACCGGGACGCCGTACTGGTACCGGGTCGCTGCCGTCAACCTGTTCGGTGAGCGCACGACTCTGTCCGCCTACTCCAACACGGCCACGACCGCGGCGTCAGCTGCGGTTCCCGCGGCACCGTCCAATGTCGCTGCGGTCAACGGGGCGAACGACGGCAGAAGGCGCTCCGTCAACCTCACTTGGTCCGACAACTCGACCAACGAGACCGGGTTCACGATCCAGCGGGCAACGAACGCAGCCTTCACGACTGGTGTGAGCAGCACGGCGGTGGCGACCAACTCCGTGTCGACCACCCTGACCGGCCTCAGCAGGGCGACCACCTATTACGTCCGGATCCGTGCGAACAACGCCGTCGGGTCCTCCGCCTGGGCCAACGCGAGCCCATTGCCCATCATCACCAACCCGTAACCCCCCAGACGCTCCTCGGCGCCGGCCTGCCGGCGCCGAGGGCACTTCTTCTCGCTGACAAGATCGTGCTGATCGCCGGGGCTCGATCTCGGTTTCACCGACCCCAGCCCGGTCGCCTCCACCCTGCAGCCCGCTGTCCAGTTCGATCACCTTCCGCCCGCAGTTCGCCGGCACCTTTGGGGGCCGATGAAGTGTTCCGTCACGATCTCGCGGGGAGTTCCGGCGCCGTGATTGAGCATCAACATGTCGCATCCGTCGCCGAAGCGGCCGACGCATCGTGAATTTCGACACGTAGAGCGTGAGAGTGGCCACGCAAAGTAGCATTCGCGCGTTCTGAACCGCAATCCGTCACCGGATTGTAAAGATTCGGTCAGCGGCCCAACCCTGATGCCACACAGCGTCGTGTTGCAACCATGGAACCGAACAAGGAAGGGGAACAGACCATCGCACGAAGCGTCGTGCACTGGAGATCTGTCATCCTCATCGGGATATCCGTCGCCGGCGGGTTGGCGCTGACCTCCATGGTCATCGGGGCAACGCCGACGGTCGGCGGTCAGGTTGCGGCCGCGCCTGAGGCCGCGGTGGCCGCCGCAGGCACGGTGGTCGATCCGTCGACCACCGTCCTGGTCGACCCCGCCACGACCGAGGCGATACCGGCATCGACCGACGTCGGGACCGACGTGACGCTGCCCGCGGCCGCCGTGCCGGTCGCGGGCGCAGCAGCGGCCTCTTCCGCCGGCCAAGCCGCTCCCGTCGCGCGGACCCCCCAGCCGGCGGCGACACCGACTGCCGACACCCCGTCACCGGTCCCGCCGACTGCTGTCCCGAGCCAGCGAGCCGTGGCCCCGTCGACTGCGGCCCCGTCGACTGCGGCCCCGTCGACTGCAGCGCCGACGACCGCAGCCCCCACCACTGCAGCCCCGACCACCGCAGCCCCGACCACCGCAGCCCCGACCACGGCAGCCCCGACCACGGCAGCCCCGACCACCGCAGCAGCTCCCACCACGGCCGCCCCGAGCCCAGTGGCCTTGTCCTACCCGAGTTACACGGTGTCCGGAGCGTCAGCGGTGACGCTGCAATTCGACGGCTCGTCGATTGCCGTGGCCTCGGTGAGTCCCCAGGCGAACTGGGTGTACCAGGTCGGGAAGAACGGCCCACGGACCGTCGAGATCAAGTTCTACAACACCGCGACCGGAAGCGATCGCGAATTCCATGCAACCGTCGAGAACGGCCGGATCAAGGTCGAGACCTGAGGTACTCATGAGTGGACTCACACCAGAAGAACGAATCGCACGGCTGCGCGCCAGTCGTGGCCAATCCTCGGCACCGGCACAAACCCCGACGCCGTCGTCGCCACTGGCTGCGGCACCGTTGCCGCCTCCCCAGAGCGTCGCAGGCCTGATGTCAGCCAGGTCTCCGCTACCTCCTCCACCACCCGCCCGTCCGGCGTCACTTGGTGCCACAGCGGTGACCAGCGCAACTCCGCTGGCGGCACCCAGCCACGTCGTCGCCGAGCGTGCGCCTGCGACGACGTCGGTCGCCGCAGTGACGACGACGGCCGCGGCTGCGGCTGCGAGCCCTGAGTCCGGCAGCGGCCGCGTGCGGCTGCGCCGCAAGGCCCATCCGGCACGGCGAGCTCGATGGGCGGTCGGGATCGCGGCAACCGCCGGGTTCGCAGCGATGCTTCCGGCGATGGGTCCGCTGGGCGCGACCGCGAACGAGCCTGAGCCTGAGCCTGACGGCGCGCCGGATCCGGCTTCGACCGACTCCGTCCCTGCCAGCACCGTCGATGCAACGGTGGAGTTGACTGCCACGACGACCGTCGGTGATCCGACGACGAGTGCCGTGCCGGTCGACCCGGCGGCACCCGCCCCGGTCGACCCGGCAGCCGGAACGGTGCCGGTCAGTGCTCAAGCACCCGTGGCTGCACCGGCTCCTGCACCAAAGGCCTCTGGAGCAACTGCGGCTCCCGCGCCGAAACCCGCAGGGACACCCGCTGCTGCGGCTCCGGCTCCGGCTCCGGCTCCTGCTGCGGCCCCTGCGCCGGCTCCTGCGCCGGCTCCTGCTGCGGCTCCTGCGCCGGCTCCTGCTGCGGCTCCTGCGCCGGCTCCTGCTTCGGCTCCTGCTGCGGCCCCGGCTCCGACTGCGGCCCCGGCTCCGGCTCCGGCTCCGGCTCCGGCTCCTGCCCCTGCTCCGGCTCCGGCACCTGCCCCGGCTCCGGCACCTGCTCCGGCTCCGGCACCTACCCCGGCTCCAGCACCTGCTCCGCCTCCACCCACCACGGCGGCGTCGGGAGGATGAGCGAGATGTCTCCATGGTCGATGGTGGTCTTCCGTGCGATGGCCAGCCCATGCCGGATCGTCGCACCCACACCGGAACTGGCCACACATGGTCAGCGCCTCGTCGAGCAACTCGAACGCAGCTGGAGTCGATTCGACCCGGCGAGTGAGGTGTCGGTGGTCAACGAAGCGGCTGGTCGTCTGACGATCGTCTCCGAGGTGACCTACGAGCTCATGTCGCTCGCGCAGCAGGCGCGCCTCGCCACGCGCGGTGTGTTCAATCCGTTGATGCTCGACCAATTGGTCGCCCTCGGCTACGACCGCACCTGGGACGCACTCCGTGACGACGCCCGTCCCCTCTCGCAGCCGATGGTGATCGATGAGCCGATCGTGCTCTTCCCCGAGATCTCTGGGGTCTGCTTGCCCCCCGGGGCTCGTTTCGATCCGGGCGGGATCGGCAAGGGACTCGCCGGTGACATGGTAGCCGCTGCCCTACTCGAGGCAGGTGCCGAGTCGGTGCAGATCGAGCTCGGAGGCGACGTCCGCGTTGCCGGACCCGAGTGGGCCGGTGGACTGTGGCGGGTCGCCGTCGACGACAACGATCACGGCGTCGCGAACCCGGCCACCATCACGTTGCCGGACGGTGGTGTGGCGACGAGCAGCACCATGCGGCGTCGTTGGCGGCGCGGCGGCATCGACGTGCATCACCTGATCGACCCGCACACGGGGTTGTCGGCGTCGACTGATCTCGACTCGGTCACGGTCGCGGCACCCACCCTCTGGTGGGCTGAAGTGATGGCGAAGGTCGCGTTGATCGGTGGATCGGAAAACGCACGGTCCATGTTCCGCGAGTACGACATGACGGCGGTGCTGGTGGGGCGCGATCCGGATCACCGGTACGAAGTCATCTCGCCGAGTATTTTCGCCGCATGAGCCCGCAGATCTGGTGGTTCGTCACGCGTTCCTCGGGGATGGTCGCGTGGGCGCTGCTCACGCTGTCGGTGTGCTGGGGGCTTTTCATCTCGACCAAGGCCGTGGCCAAGGCATCGAGCCCTGCGTGGCTGCTCGATCTGCACCGTTACCTCGGCGGAACTGCCGTGTTGTTCACCGGGTTGCACCTCGCCGGGTTGGCCGCCGACAACTACGTCACGTTCGGGTGGGCCGACATGTTCATTCCGATGGCGACCTCATGGAAACCCGGAGCAGTCGCGTTCGGGATCGTGGGCTTCTACCTGTTGCTCGCGATCGAGGGGACCTCGCTGGCGATGAAGCGCATGCCGCGCCGGCTGTGGCGTGCTGTCCACCACACGAGCCTCGTGTTGTACTTCATGGCGACGTATCACGCACTTGCCGCAGGCACCGACAAGCAGAATCAGGTGTTCCGGATCGCTGCACTCGCGTCGATCAACATCGTGATGTTCCTGACCATCGTGCTGATCCTTGCGGCCCGCAAGGCGAAGTTGGGGAGCGCTCGGCCTGCCCGGATACTGGTGGACGCTGAAAACGTGAACTGAGTTATCGGGCGCCTTGTCGCAGACTCAACGATCGGCGGGTGAGTTCTGCACTTCGATGTCGAGCCCACCCGACTTGAGCTCGGCATGGAGTTCGCATTTGCCGGCGGCGCTGCGGAGTACGACCTCGATCGAGATCGGGCCGCCATCCGATACCTCCGACTGGTAGCCCGGTCGGGCGGTGATGCTCAAGATCCGCACCGTGCCGTTCTCGATGGACACCAGAACGTCACCACAGTCGCTGGCGATCGTCTGGGAGACCGCGGGCGCGGCAACCGTCGCAGGTGGTGCGGTCGTCGGCGGTGCGGTCGTCGGCGGTGCGGGAGGGGGAGGTGCGGGAGGCGGAGGTGCGGTCGTCGCTGGAAGCGGTTTGGGGGCAGGCGTCGGAACGGGGGCCTTGGCGCCCGGTGCGGGATTGTTCGCGTCCTGTGGCCCAGCGTCTTCGACCTCGGGGGCGACTGCGGATGTCTCCGGTTCCGGGTCGACGACGACCGAAGTAGGCACCGAGGAGAGGTTCGGGGCCTTGGTCGGGACCATTGTGGTCGACGCTGTGATCGGGGCTGATTGCTCCGACTCGTCACTTGGAAGAGTTCGAAGCGTCGGCGCGTTCTGAGTGGTGGTCACGGCGAGGACGGCTGCGCTGCCGCCCGCGAGCAACGCGAGCGTTGCGGCCCCTGTGGCGACACGGCGGCGCAGGCGGGCTCGTTGCATCGTCGGTCGAAGCTGCTGCAGGGTCGAGTGAGCGGTGAATGACGGCTCCCCTCGCGAGAGCGCCTCGCGGATGCGGTCGTCGTCGGTGGTCATGATGCGTCCTGCTCGTCGGCGAGCAGCTTGCGCAGACTCTCTCGGGCGTGTGAGAGGTGATACTTCACGGTCCCCTCGGTCAGGCTCAGGATGGCGGAAATCTCTGCGACGCTGCAATCGTCGACGTAGAACAGCGTCGCAACCTCTCGTTGGCGGGTCGGGAGCGCACCGAGCATCTCGCTCGCAGTCGAGTCCGACGAGTAACGATCGGTTTGTGCGTCGAGTGGTTCCGACGGCAGCGCCAGCTCCCGGCGGCGCCTCCGTCGGTCCGATCGGAAGCTGTCATGGCTGGCGTTGATGGCGACTCGACGAACCCAGGCCGAAGGTGCGTCGTAGTTCCGGATCCTCGACCACTTCGAGTACGCCTTGATGAATGCTTCCTGGGTCGCGTCAGTGGCTCGTTCGCGGTCGCCGGTGGTGAGCACCAGGATGCTGAGCACTCCGTCGTAGTGGGCGAGGAAGAACTGCTCGAACTCGTCGTCGTTCGACATCAGCGTCGCCTGCTCCATCCACCGGAACGGCGCGTCCGACCACTCGGAGACGTACGAGGCAACCACCATGTGGTAAACACGTCACCGTGGCACGTCCGGGTTGGGTTCGCAGTCGAAGAACGGAGTCGATTGGCCAAGCTAGCCCGACCGTAGCGGCGTTCGACGGTTCCAGTGAACTCACACTACGGGCGCAATCGCCTACTTAGGGTGGTATTGGGGTGATGTCCGCTACGCACCGTCGCGGGCGCGGTCAAGAGTTGATCAGCGACCCAACCGGACCTGGCCGCAGGATCGTGTAGCGGTCGTGATCAGTGGACACGCGCGTGGAATGGTGTGGTCGTGACCGATCCGAGCGTCGAAGCGCGACTTGCGGCATTGCGGGCGCGGCGCCCGGCGGCGGCCGTTGTGAAGCCCAGCGCTGACCTGCTTCCGCCGACCGGCGTGGCCGTCGATCTTCCCCTGCCGCACATGTCGACGGACACCGACCTCATCGTCGACCCAGTGGTCCTCGCGGGGACACATCGCTTCGGTCGTCGACGGTCGTACCCCGCAGGGCGAGCCCGGATCGGCGTGACGGTCGCTGCTGCCGCCGGCTTCATGGCGCTGGTGCCGGTCATGGGCCCGCTCACCGCGGCCCCCAACGACGACGAGCCCCAGTCGCCCAATGACGCGCCGGGACAGGGGGAGCCGACGACGAGCCCCGATGGCGCCGTCGAGTCCACCATCGACCTCACGACCACGACGACGACGACGCCCGCACCGACCGAGACCGCCGTGGTCGATCCTGCGACCGCACCGCCGACCGTTGCGCCGCCGGCCGCGGGCGCTGCGAACGTTGCCGCCGCGCCCTCTGCCCCTCCGACTCCGGCGCCGACCACTCGAGGTGGCGTTGCTCCTGCCGCGCCGGCGCCCGCAGCGCCGGCACCCACACCGGCGCCCGCAGCGCCGGCACCCACACCTGCGCCCGCCGCGCCGGCACCCACACCTACGCCGGCGCCTGTAGCGCCGTCGGCTCCGGTCGTGACGGCGCCGCCAGCGGCCGCCCCGGCTCCGACGGTGCCGGCACCAGCGCCGACGCCGCCTCCCACGGCCCCACCGACGACGGCCGCGCCACCACCACCACCTCCGCCGCCGCCGACGACGACTGCGCCGCCCCCGCCGACCACGTCGCCGTCGTGACCGAGAGCGGGTCCGGCCCCGCAGGGTGGTTCGCCGCCACATTCCGTGCGATGGGCACCAACTGTCGTGTCGTGGCGCCTGACGGGGATCTCGCTCATCGCGCCGTGGCACTCGTCGGTGAACTCGAGCAGATGTGGAGCCGCTTCCTTCCCGACAGTGAGATTGCTCAACTCAACCGTTCCGCGGGCCGATTGTGTGTGGTGTCCGCTGTGACGTTCGAGTTGATTGCGCGAGCCGAGCAGGCGCGCGCCGCGACCGACGGAGCGTTCAATCCGCTCATGCTCGACCAGCTCGTGACCCTCGGCTACGACACCACCTGGGATGACGTCACGGATGTGTCGTCGGACCCGCCACCGGTCTCACCCGGCTCGGACCAACCGATCGAGTTGTTCGACGACGCCATGGCGGTGCGGCTCCCTGAGGGCACGAGCTTCGATCCAGGTGGCATCGGCAAGGGTCTCGCCGGAGATCTCGTTGCTGCCGCGCTCCTCGACGATGGCGCCGGCTCGGTCCAGGTCGAACTCGGTGGTGATGTTCGAGTCGCCGGGCGGCCATGGTCGGCAAGCGAATGGCAGGTTCAGGTCGATGACACCGACCACGGCGCCGCGGTTGCCGCCACGATCTCGCTTGCCGAAGGCGGAGTGGCGACGAGCAGTGTGGTGCGGCGGCGCTGGCGGCGCGGCGACGTCGAAGTGCATCACCTCTTGGATCCGTCGACCGGATTCTCCGCCACCACCGACCTCGATGCGGTCACGGCCGTGGCCCCGACCCTGTGGTGGGCCGAGGTCGTGGCGAAGGTGGCGCTCATGGCCGGTTCGAACGGAGCGCGCTCGGTGTTCGACCGCTACGACATGTCCGGTCTGCTCGTGCGCTCGGCTGCGCCTCAGCGGTACGAGACCATCCCTCGGCGGGGCGTGACACCGTGAACTCTCAGGTGTACCCGTGAGCTCTCAGGTGTGGTGGTTCGTCGCTCGATCGTCAGGCATCATCGCATGGGCGTTGTTGACGCTGTCGGTGGTGTGGGGGTTGCTGTTGTCGACGAAGGTGTCGGCCACGCGCATCGCGGCGAGAAGGCTTCGACCGGCGTGGATCCTCGACCTCCACCGACATCTCGGAGGGCTCGCCGTGATCTTCACGGCCATCCACCTCATCGGAATTGCCGCAGACAGCTACGTGACCTTCGGGTGGGCAGACATCTTCTTGCCGATGGCGTCGGAGTGGAAACCGGGGGCCGTGGCCTTCGGGGTGGTGTCGATGTACCTGCTCCTTGCCATCGAGGCCACGTCGCTTGCGATCCGGGCGCTGCCACGCACTGCGTGGCGATGGGTGCATCGGACCAGCTTCGTGCTCTACGCAACTGCGACCTACCACGGCATCCTTGCGGGGACGGACGCCGGCAACCAGTGGTTCCGAATTGCCTCGTGGATCTCGATCGTCGTCGTCGTCTCGCTGACGGTCCGGTTGCTCGTGGTGCTGTGGCGCAAGTCCGTGTCCGATCGCCGACGACCGTTGGCGGTCGAGTTGCCCGAACCCGCCGTCGCGCCACTTCCGATTCCGACGCCGACTCCCACGGTCGTGCAGATGCCCGCGCCGACGCCGATGCCGTTGGTTGCAGCCATCCCGCCGCTGCCCGGCACGGTCAACGAGCTCACCGCTCCGGTCGGGAAGATCTCGGCCCCACCACTGCCACCAGCCCAGGCGCCGGCGATCCTGACCCCACCGGTGATGGCTCCGCC
>DASQFE010000253.1:0-2252 GCA_035633295.1 Ilumatobacteraceae bacterium
GGCCGGCGTCGACCTCATCCAGTGGGACGTGATGGACGGCCAGTTCGTGCCGAACCTCACGTTCGGCCCCGACGTGATCGCCTCGGCCCGGCCGCACACCTCGGTGCCCTTCGAGGCGCACCTCATGGTGTACACGCCCGACGTGATGGCCAAGCAGTACATCGACGCCGGCTGTTCGCGCCTGATCGTCCACGCCGAGGCCTGCACTCACCTGCACCGCACGCTCGCCAACATCAACGACCTCGGCGCCAACGCGGCGGTTGCCCTCAACCCGGCAACGCCCGCCTCCGCGATCGCCCACGTGCTCGACCTCGTCGACCTCGTCCTGGTGATGACCGTGAATCCCGGCTTCGGCGGCCAGGCCTACATCGCCACGATGGAGCCGAAGATCGCCGAGATCCGAGGGATGATCGACGCCGCCGGGCTCGCCGACACGGTGGACCTGGAGGTCGACGGTGGCATCGGGCCCTCCACGATCGCCGGAGCAGCAGCAGCCGGCGCCAACGTCCTGATTGCCGGCAGCGCCCTGTACAACGACCCCGAAGGCCTCGAGCACGCGGTGACCGACCTGCGCACCAGGGCCGAAGCCGCCCGCCCGAGTTGACAGCCGTTCAGGCGGGGCGGTACATGCCCCACATATGTGGGCCGGTGGGGACGTCCCACTCCGAGCGCACCTCGAATCCACGGCCGCGGTAGTAGGCGACGTTCTCGATCGTCTCGGTCTCGAGGTAGCACGGCAGACCATCAGCTTCGGCCCGCTCGAACGTGGGCTTCATCAACCGTTCACCCAGACCTTGGCGCTGCCAGTCGGGGTGCGTCGCCAACATCTGCAAGTACCAGTGGGGCTCATCGGGCGTGTGCTCGACCATCACTCCGCCGATGATCTCGAAGCGCTCCAAACGATCCGGTGTCGGCGGTTCGGCCAGCGGGTCGAGGTCGAAGTCGATCTCGGGCCGGCCGGGCGGAATCCACACAGCCACGCCGGCGGCATCGTCCGTGCACCACACCTCGCCGAGCGCCACCCAGCCGGCGAAGGCCGACCGCATCACGGCACCGTCGGGTGCCAGGAACACCTCATCCTCCGGGTACAGCCACCGCATCACCGGATCGTCGACGAAGGCCCGCACGGCAGTGACGCGCAGTGAACGTAGGTCGTCGGACGTCGCTCGGCGGATGATCATCCCGAGATCGTAGACAACTGTGCGACACCCGCTCTCTACGATCATTCCCGTGACGATCACGGCGGCCTTGGTCGCACCATCCGCAGCACTCCAGGCGTTGGCGACCCTCATTGCCGAGGCGAAGGGGGCCGACGCGCTCGCCCCGGTGACCGTGGCGGTGCCCACCAACACCTGCGGTGTGATGACGCGGCGCGCCCTCGGTCGCTCCGGGGGGATCGCCGGCGTCGACATGGTCACCCTCAACCGCCTGGCCGAGCTGATTGCGGGCCCCGAACTCGCCACCGCCGGCCGCTCGCCGATGTCGACGCCGGTCATCGACCTCGCCATCGGTGCCGTGATGGCCGACGATCCCGGCCCGTTCGGGCCCGTGGCCACGCATCCGTCCACGGTGGTTGCGTTCCGAGAAGTGCACAACGAACTTCGCTTGGCGGGGCCGGCAGCCCGCCAACGGCTCGGTGCCGAATCGGCCCGGGGGCGACAGGTCCTGCGCGTCAGTAGCGCTGTCGTCGAACGTCTCGGAGCGCTGTGGTACGACGAGGCCGACCTGTATGCGGTGGCAACCGAATCCGTGCGACGGGCAGTGCCCGACGGGTTGCGCAGCCTCGTCCTCCACCTCCCCCAGGAGTTGTCGGGCCTCGCCCTCGACTTCGTGCGAGCGCTCGGCGAAGCCATCGACGTGAGACTCGTGCTGCAGATCACCGGCAACGAATCCGCCGATGCCGATAGCCGCACGATTGTCGGGGCCCTCGGATTGAATCCCCCAGATCTCGACGTGACGATCGATCCGCGACCCGTTGCAATCATCTCCACCACCGACGCCGACGACGAGGTGCGCACCGCCGTTCGGGCCGTCCTCGAAGCCGCTCGCCACGGTACGCCGTTCGAGCGAATCGCCGTGTTGTGGCCTGCTCAGCGTCCCTACGCCCGGCTCGTCGAGCACCACCTGAGCAACGCCGACATTCCGTGGAACGGTCGACCCGGTACCACGGTCACCGAACGCCTCGCCCCCCGGCTGGTCCTCGACCTGCTCGACGTCGATCGGCGCGGTCTGCGGCGCCGCAACCTCTTCGA
>DASQFE010000254.1:0-3458 GCA_035633295.1 Ilumatobacteraceae bacterium
GCCGCCGAGGCCGAGGCCCATGAACCCGAAATTCGGAGCCAACTTGCCGCTCAGCGCAATGTTGGCTCCGAATTTCAGGGTGGAGAGGTTGCGGGGTGGGCAACCGAGGGTTGGGAGATCGACCATGCGTTGAACGTGCTGACGATCATCGAGTCGGTGCAGGAGAACCCGGGCGTGGTGCTCGCAGCGCAGGTGAAGCGGGCCAAGGACGACCTGATGGCCGAGATGAAGTCGTCCGGCATCGAGTACGAGGAACGGATGGAGCGCCTCGCCCAGGTCGACTACCCGAAGCCGAACAGCGACTGGATCTATGCGAACTTCAACGAGTTCCGAACACGGCACCCATGGGTCGGATCCGACACGGTGGCACCGAAGGCGATCGTGCGAGAGATGTTCGAACGAGCAATGACGTTCGGCGAGTACATCAACGACTACGGACTGAAGCGGTCGGAGGGCGTACTGCTGCGCTACCTGTCCGACGTGTACAAGGGCCTCGTCCAGAATGTGCCAGAAGACCTGGCCACCGACGAACTCGGCGACATCGTGGCGTGGCTCGGCGCCGTGGTGCGTCACGTCGACTCGAGCCTGATCGACGAGTGGGAACGACTTCTGCACCCCGACGAGGCCAACTCGGTCGACGAGTTGCGACCTGCGCTCCCCACCGGCGAACGAACGATCGTCGACGATGATCGTGCCTTCCGGGTGATGGTGCGCAACCGTGCGTTCGACTGGGTGCAGCGCCTCGCCCGACGACGCGGCTACGACGACATCGTCGCAGATGCGCTCGACCGCGACCGCTGGCCATCGGGTGAGACGCTCATCGAGGCGATGGGGCCCTACTGGGCCGAGCATGATGCGATCCTCGTCGACGGTGGCGCCCGCTCCGGAGAGCTGTTCCACTACGACCGTGCCAGCGGCAGAGTCACCCAGATCCTGCGCGACCCCGACGAGACCAATGAGTGGCGTCTGGAAGCGACAGTCGACCGCGAGGCCAGCGCCGAGGAAGGTCGCGCCGTGCTGCGCCTGGAGCAAGCATGGCGCGCCTGAGCGCCGGGATCGTGCTGTACCGAACGACGGCCGGGCCGGTGGAGGTGCTGCTGGGACACATGGGAGGGCCCTACTGGGCTCGCAGGGATGTGGGCGCATGGACGATCCCCAAGGGCGAGTACGAAGCAGGTGAAGACCCGTTCGCTGCGGCCTGCCGCGAGTTCGAAGAGGAGATCGGCCGGCGGGTACCGGCCACGTCGTTCGTCGATCTCGGTGAGGTGCGACAGTCCGGCGGCAAGGTCGTGCGGGCGTGGGCAGCTGAGGGCGACCTCGATCCCGCCACCGCAGTGAGCAACACCTTCGAGATGGAGTGGCCACTGCGTTCGGGAACGATGCAGACCTTTCCCGAACTCGATCGAGTGGCGTGGTTCGACGTGCCGAGCGCCGTTGTCAAGATCGTCAGCGGCCAGCGCGAACTTGTCGAGCGCCTCGTCACGATGCTCTCGACATCGGTCCAGATCTGAGCAACCCTGCTAGAAGTGGAACGATGACTGACGAGAGCCCCGATCCGAGCGCACAGCCGGTGAGTCGGATCGCAGCGCTCCAGGCCACCGCCAAAGCCCGCACCGCCGAGGCAACCGAGTGGGCAGCACGACTACGCGAACGCTCGGTCATGGTCGAGGCCGCCTTCGTCATCTACGAACGCGACCGGGTCTCCGCTGGATCGGTGCTCGGCAGCGCCATCGCCTTTCGTCTGTTCCTCTTCTTCGTGCCGACCGTCGTGTTCGGCGTCGGGCTTCTGGGCGCCATCTCGGGCTACGTCGAGCCGGACACCGTGACCGACACTGCCAGCCTCACCGGCGCCCTGGCCGATCAGGTGCGCACAGCACTCAGTCAGTCGTCGACCGCCGCCTACTTGACCCTGCTCAGCGGGCTGTTCCTGATGGTCACCGCCGGCCGCTCGCTGGCCAAGGCCCTCGTCGCATCCAGCAGCCTCGTTTGGCTGACCGGCGGCAAGGTCACGGCCAAGGTACGCATCGTCGCGATCGTGATCGGCCTGAGCGCCAGTTTGACATTGACGTCCCTCGTCACAAGCCGGATCCGCAACGAATTCGGCCTTGCAGCAACAGGGTTGTCGTTCGGGTTGAGCCTCGTGCTCTACGCCCTCATCTTGGTCGTCCTCATGGCAGCACTTCCTCGCCGCACCCCCGACCCCGGCGCGCTCCTGCCCGGCGCCGTGCTTGCAAGCCTCGTGCTCAACGGCCTCCTTGCAGTCTCCCAATTCTACCTGCCCAGACAGTTCTCGGGTGCGTCAGAGCTCTACGGCGGCATCGGCGTGACGGTGGTGACGTTGGGTTGGCTGTTCTTCGTCGGACGTATCCTCGCCCTCTCGTTCGCCATGAACGCGGCGTTGTTCGACCGGTTCGGGAGCCTGTCCCAGGGCGTGTTCTCCCTGCCGATGCTCCGTTCGCTCCCCCCTCGGTCCGAGCGGGTGCGCAACTACTTCGGCCTCGACGCAGACGGCCGATCAGTCGAGTCATCTCCGCCAAGCGAGGCCGTCGTCGACGAGCAATTCCTCACCGGCATCGAATCGCGCAGCGACGCCGGGCGAGCCGAAGATCCGGCCTGACGCGGCCGGTCTTTCCGGACCCGACCCCGACAGACCGGCAACCCTGCGACACCCCCGTGCGAGAGTGATCATCGAGGGTGCGTTCACTCGCAGCCGACTCGCCGCCACCGCTGCGGCCATCGAAACTCGCTGACCCTGGAGGTCGTTTCATGGACCGTCGCAACACCACCGACTGCTCTCGCACCGACGATGAGATTCCACCGGTTCCACCCATTGAATGGGACCCCAACTGCACCTGCCTCGTGTGCCAGGCCTTCTTTTCGTCATGGGCGATGAACCGCCTCGAGCGCCAGATCATGGAACTCGTCGACGATGTGCTTGTGCACGGCTGGCGACCGAGCACCCTGCTCGCCGAAGTCGACCGTCTGGCCCAGCGCGGGCCGTTCGCAGAGGAGATCGTGTCGATTGCACTTGTCGCACACGCCGGATACTGGCTGAGTCGGCCCGAGAAGGCCGACCAACTCGCCGAGGTCGACAAACTTGCCATTGGTCTCACCTACGAGGTCGGCCTGACCATTCCCGGATGGCTCCAGCGCTACGGCACCGATGACGTCGCCGTCGACCTCGCGCTCGAGGGCGTGGTCGATCTCCTCGAGATCCTCCCCGGACTCCCCTGCCCGCCGCCTCGGCGTCGCTCTGCGTTGCGGAGTGTTCCGAAGATTCAGACTGGCCAGCCGGTCTTTCCGGACCCGACCCCGAAAGACCGGCCAACTCTGTGACAGCCCTTCGTCATGATTGGGGTATGAGTTCACGGGCGCAGATCGAGGTCGACGACAGCGATCCAGCTGCCACCGGTTTCGCGCGTCTCGATGCGATCCGGTTGCGGTTGGTCGAGTCGATC
>DASQFE010000255.1:0-3451 GCA_035633295.1 Ilumatobacteraceae bacterium
TGGATTGGCCAAGGCCCTGTGGTCGATCTTCATCATCGTGGTGCCGTACCTCGGCGTCTTCATCTATCTGATCGCCCGTGGCGGCAAGATGCAGGAGCACGCCGTTGCCGATGCGAAGGCCATGGACTCCGCCCAGCGCGCCTACATCCAGCAGGCGGCCGGCACCGGCACCAGCGACGCCGACCAGCTCGACAAGCTCGCTGCGCTGCACAGCGCCGGCAAGATCGACGACGCCGAGTACGCGGCTGCGAAGGCCAAGGTCCTCGCCGGCTGACGCTGGTGACATACAACTGAGCACCGACGTCGCGGGCCCCTGACCTTCCGAGGTCAGGGGCCTTTCGCGAGCATCATGTACGGTGCCTTCGCACCGCAGAGTCCGAATCAAGGGGAGACGAATGGCCGACACCGTGGATACCACCGAGACCGCCGAGGCGTCAGGGCGCGCCCATCCGGTGCTCGTCTATGTCCTCATTGTCCTCGGGGCGGTGGTCCTGCTCGTCACCGCGGTGGGCGTCTGGGTCGATCGGCAGGTGCTGGACACCGACAACTGGGTCGACGCGTCCGACGAACTGCTCGCCGACCCCGAGATCCGTGGGGCGATCGCTGCGTTCGTGGTCGGTGAGCTCTACGCCAACATCGATGTCGCCGATCAGCTCAACGGTCTGCTTCCGGGCGACTTCAGCGGTCTGGCCGGGGTACTTGCAACCTCGCTCCGAACTCCGGCCACCGAGGCCGTGGATCGGCTCCTGTCCACCCCTCAGGCGGCTGAGGTCTGGTCGCAAGCCAATCGACGGGCACACGGAACGATGGTCAACATCCTCGAGAACGAAACGGTGCCGGCCATCGACACCGCCAACGGGACAATCACACTCGACCTTCGCCAGCTGGTCATCACGCTCGCCGACACATTCGGTCTCCCGGGGACAGTCGTCAACAACATCCCCGAGGACGCAGGCAAGGTGACCATCATCGAGTCGCAGAAGCTCGAGAATCTGCAGACAGCGGTGACCTTCGTGCAGTGGGCGTCGGTGCTGTTGTTCATCCTGATCCTGGCGATCTATGCCGGCGCGATCGCACTCGCTCGGGGTTGGCGACGAGAAGCCACGCGGGCCACCGGTTTCTCGATCTTCATCGTCGGTCTGATCGTGACCGCCGGATTGCGGTTCGGCGGTGACATTCTCATCGACAGTGTGGTGAAGAAGGAGGAGAATTCGAATGTGGCCGACGCCGTCTGGCGGATCGGCTCCGAGTTGCTCCGCGACCTTGGCGTCAACCTCATCGTCATCGGGCTGGTCCTGATCCTGGGTGCGGTGTTGGCCGGCCCGAGCCGTGTTGCGACGGCCATCCGACGATTCATCGCCCCGGCGTTCGTCGGCGGTGCCGGAATCCGATGGGTGATGTTCGGAGTGGTCTTCCTTGCGCTGATGCTGTGGGCGCCCTTGCCGATCCTCGACACCTGGGTCGGCGCGCTTGCGGCGGCGGGCGTCGTCGCGGCATGCGTCGAAGGACTGCGGCGTGCGTGCCTCGCGGATCGTGCCGCCGATGACACCACGACCGATGACACCACGACCGATGCCGACCCGGTGCCGGTCGACGCCTGATCTGACATGGCGCCCAAGCTCCCGTTACCGAGCAGCAAGATCACGAGGGGCGCAGCGATGCTGTTGATCGCCGCGCTCCAAGACGAGCGTGTTCGTGCGCAGTTGGGCAAGGCACCGACCGCGGCGCGCGACTGGGCGTCGGCGAACCGGGGAATCGAGCGCCGTCTTGCCGCCGTACAGCGCAACGCCGACATCGTCTTCCCGAGCCGATCCGACCCCCGCGGTGCCGGCGTGCATCGGTCGATCGACGAACTGTCGCAGGCGAACGAAATCACCGCCACGATGCCGCTGGCCGAACGTCGTCGGGCTCAGGGCCGCATCAAGACCGAACTCGCTCGAATCGAGTTGGTCCTGGTCGACGCCGTACTGCCGGCCGATCGACCCTCGCTCGGCAGCGGCTGATCAGAACGGGCGGTCGTTGGTGCGCTTCTTCGGCGGCGCCTTGAACGGCGCCTCGATCAGCGTTTCGAACTGCGTATCGTCGGGCTGCTTCGGATCGTTCAGGTTCTGCAGGTACTTCTTGATGGCGGCGCGCGCCGGCGGGACATGGGCGCCCTTGAGACCGACGGAACGACTCATTGCATCCTTCGCCTTGGCGACGCGCTCTTTGCGCGTGGCCTTCTCCTCGTCGGAGTAGGTCTTTGGCACCTTGTTGGCGCGAGCCTGCTGCTCGGCGAGTCGGCGGGCTTCTGATTCCTGGAGCGGTGTGAGTTTGGCCTGCGTCGCCATGTTCGTGATCCTTTGTGTCGGGAGGCCACGCAGGGTAACCCGTGCGGCTCCGAATGAAGCGCACGATGCCTGAATCACTAGCGTCGCGATCGCCCACTCATTCGTTCTTCCAGAAGGAGCGCTCCAATGCGCGAAGCCGTTTTCGTTTCCTATGCCCGTACCGGTCTCGCCAAGTCGGGACGCGGTGGATTCAACATCACTCCTGCCATGTCGATGGCTGCGCATGCAATCAGCAATGCGGTCGCGAAGTCGGGCGTCGAGCCCGAAGCTGTCGAGGATGTCGCCCTCGGCAACGGTTCACACGGAGCGGGCAACCTCGGCCGCCTCGCCGGTCTGCTCGCCGGTCTTCCGGTCACCACCGGCGGCAACACCATCCAGCGCCACTGTTCGTCGGGCCTGAACTCGATCGCCGTCGCTGCCAACTACATCAAGGTCGACGGCGCCGACTGTGTGGTCGCCGGCGGCGTCGAGTCGATCTCGCTCACGGGCGGCGGTATGGGCGGGTCGGTCAACATGGATCCGAAGCTCGAGGAGATGTACCCGGCCATCTACATGGCGATGATCGAAACAGCCGACATCGTGGCCCAGCGATACAACGTGTCGCGCGAGTACCAGGACGAGTACTCCTACACCTCGCAGATGCGTATGGCCGCCGCCCAGGAGAACGGCCTGTTCGACGATGAGATCGTTCCCATGGCCACCAAGATGAAGCTGGTCGATCGCGAGACGAAGGAGGAGTCGATCGTCGACTTCGTGGTCGACGGCGACGAGTGCAACCGGCCGACCACCACCCTCGAGGGCCTGACGAAGTTGGCGCCCGTACGCGGTGAGGGCAACTTCGTCACCGCGGGCAATGCCAGCCAACTGTCGGACGGCGCCGCTGCGGTGGTGCTCATGTCCGACGAGGAAGCCTCGCGCAGCAACATCGAGCCGCTGGGCGCGTTCAAGGGCTGGGCCGTTGCCGGCTGTGAGCCCGACGAGATGGGCATCGGCCCGATCTACGCCGTGCCGAAGCTGCTCAAGCGTCACGGCCTGACCGTCGACGACATCGACCTGTGGGAACTGAACGAAGCGTTCGCCAGCCAGTGTCTGTACTCACGTGACACGCTCGGCATCGACCC
>DASQFE010000256.1:0-2082 GCA_035633295.1 Ilumatobacteraceae bacterium
GCATTCTCTGTGGCCGCTTGGGGCGGATCGGTCGCTACTCGATCGCGGCATCTTCCCAGTGGTCGAGGATCGCATTGACCGTTCCCTCGATGGTGAGATCGGAGGAATCAATCCACAGACCGATGCGAGGTGTCTCGGCAACCCACTCATCGAAACGGATGATCGCATCGAGCAGGGAACCACCAGGCGGCACCCACGGTTCGTACGCGTTTGTTCCTCGGTCACGCTCGCGCCGTTCAATCACTTCGGGACGGGACCGAAGCACGACAAGCGACCGCGCGCATCGTAGAGACCGCAGGTGCTGCTCGACGGCCGGGCCATAAATGTTCTCGGCGTGAACTGCGACGTAGCCCTCGCTCACGAACGACTCACACAGCAGCGCACCATGTCGATACCGCAGCGCGAGTTGTCGGTCGGCCTCCAGGTCTGCGTCAGCACCCATGTCGACCGCGCCACCAACGATCATCTTCCAAAGAACGTCGCCTTCAACGAACGCCCCACGGTCAAACCGCTTAGCCAAAGACTTCGCTATCGACGACTTGCCAGCGGCCTGAGCCCCCACTACAACGACAGCCCGTGGAGTTGCCTGCATGTACCCATCATCCCATTCGGTGGCGAGCCGCCGGCTGGAGTTAGCGCATAGACCTGTTCCGGCGTCCGAGCGCAACGCTGACGCATCTCGACACGCGGCGACGACCGCTCGATAGAGCCGCTAATAATCCCAGCGTGTGTCGCCCGAAGCACGTGCGAGTACGGCCCAAGTAGCGCACCACGTAATCCCGTCGCCGACGCCGCAACCTCGGGCACTAGCGCGAGGCCACTTGGGGGGTTCATGAAGCTTGTCGGGATCGTCGGGCCGGGCGGCGCCGACGTTCAGGGAAGTCGCTCGGGCCGCTCGCCTGTCGCGACGAACACCGCTGGGCGCTCAGCCGATAGTTCCAAGGACTGCGTCGACGGTCTCGCTGATCGAACCTGACGCGTCGATGATCGGCAGCTGTAGCCCACGATCTTGAATCGCAACCAGCTCGGGAGCGCGGTCGAGGTGCCAGGCCAGTCCATCGAACTCGGCTCCGTGGTGTCGTTGCCTCAACCGCGCTTCAAGGGTCGACGCCGAAGCACAGAGCCGGATCGCCACGACGGATGCTCCGACGGCTTCTTCAAGCCGAACGAGTGCGTCGGTGTCTTGCACCACCCAGGCCAACACGAGCAGCTCAGCGCCAGCATCGGCGTAGTTCCCGACGAGCGACGCAAGGTTGCGGAGGATGAGGTCGGTGTTGAATGGATCGGCAGCTCGAGCGGGCCATAGGCGCGAGAGCTCGTCGACATCGAGGAACGCTGCCGAGCGTCCTTGCGATGCTGCGCGCTCGGCGACTGCGTATCCAGTTGTCGACTTCCCGACGCCCACTGTTCCAGTGACGAGAACAATGCGCATCTGCCAAGTATCCCTTCGGTGCAGCGTCTCGTAGCGGATCGGCGCTTCATCCGGAGATGGCTGCCACGAAAGCTGCGCGAACCGCCTGGACGCGCTCGGCCCACTCCGCTTCTGGTAAACGCACATCGCCGTCTTGCGGATTCAGGAGGCTGAACGGGTCGTCATGTTGGTACTGCGGGAGTACGTGGCAATGGACGTGGGGCATACGGAAGCCCATCGAGAGATTGGCCAACTTCACTGGTGAGAAGAGTTCGTAGATCACCTCACCCATCGTTGCCACGTCGTTCCAGAAGCCACATCTCTCGTCCGGTGTGAGGTGATGGAGTTCTGGTGCGTGTCGTTTGGCGATCACCACGGAGTAGCCCGCTTGGGTTTGATTGATGCCGAGACGCACGTAGCTCCAGTCCGTCTCCAGGATCAAGTCTCCGAACGGGTTGGTTGCCAGCGGCGCGTCTGCGCACATTCCGCACTCGTCGCCGTCCCACATTCGGCGCCACTGCTCCTCGGGCCACCAAGCCATCACCCGGAGTATGTCTGATGCTGCGATCGCCGTTCACGATGCAGCATCGAGTTGCTCGGCGTCGACGAGTTCGAGGCCCATCAAGTCGAACTCTCTTACCCGACCGAGCTGATCCGTCATGCCGAGCGCT
>DASQFE010000257.1:0-5386 GCA_035633295.1 Ilumatobacteraceae bacterium
TTGGGCCTGCTGGTCGAGCTGCGCCTGCATGTCGGCCATCTGCTGTTGCTGCGCCAGGTCCTGCTGCGCGTCAGCCTGCTTGGCCGCCTGCTTGTTCTGGGAATGACCGGACACCGCGCTGGCGGTGCCGACGACAACGGCCGTCGTCGCCATCGTTCCGACGAGTCCTCGGCGTCCTCTGCGTCGTCCTGGCATGTGCTTGTCTCCTTGTTGGTTGGGCCGACAGGTGTCGGTTGTTCGTTGGTGATGTTGTCGGCTCGGATGAATTCAGTCGTCGCCGAGTTCGGCGAGTTCGGCGAGCAGTTCCTCGACGACCAAGCCGGGAACACGGAAGTTGTCCGCGAGCACGCCGCCGGAGTTGATGATCGCGTCGCGTAGTGGCTTGGCCCAGGTGTGCTCGAACACGAGGATCGCTTCGGAGCTGTTCGGCTCCAGGCCTTCGGCGAGTTCCATCACATCCTCGTCGGAGATGAGCGAGTCGAGTTGGTTCATGAGCTTGGCCAGCGCGTCCGCATCGGGATTGCCGCCCATCTCCTCGAACTCCATGAAGGTGATCTCGCCGTCGGCGTCCTTGCGTACGAGGACCCCGTCGATGATCGAGATCGTGTCGTTGTCGACGAGCCGTTCGAGTTCGGGGATGATCTCACCGGAGAACTGGTTCCCCGGAAAGCTGATGACGAGTACTTCGATGGGGCCGAGGGCCATGTTGATCTCCAGTTGTGGGCGTGACCTGAGTCCGAATGACAAGTGCAACCGTACATCGTTGATGGTGGACGGTTGATATTGATCGGGCGATCCGACAAGATGGCGCCGTTCGGAGCACGGTTGTTCCGACGAAACGACTGACAGAAAGGTCACTCACTTGCTACTTGCAGCAGAATTCGGCACCGGCCAGGTGCTCTGGTCGCTCCTCTGGTTCTTCCTGTTCTTCGTGTGGATCATGTTGATCTTCACAATCTTCGGAGACATCATCCGCAGTGGCGACATGGGCGGCGCGGCCAAGGCAATCTGGTCGATCTTCATCATCTTCCTGCCGTTCCTCGGCATCTTCCTCTACCTCATCGTGCGCGGTGGCGGTATGGGTGAGCGCCAGGTGGCAGCCGCCCAGAAGCAGAACGAGCAGATGCAGGAGTACATCCGCAGCACCGCCGGTTCCGCCGGCGGCTCCAGCGATGCCGAGCAGCTCGCGAAGCTCGCCGACCTCCATGCCAGTGGGAAGATCGACGACGCTGAGTACGCCTCGGCGAAGGCCAAGGTCATCAGCTCCTGAGCTGACGGCCCACCGACGTCACGGCGTCACGTCCGGTTCATCGCCGGACGTGACGCCGTCGTCGTTTTCGCTGCCGCGACCGTTCTGCTGGCGAGTCGCACCGCTGGCCACGGGCGGGTGGTCGGCCAACCACTGCAACCCGGCGTCGATCGCGGCGTTCGTCGACTCCCCGATCACGGTGGTGGCTTCGAACACCTCGATGCGACTGGAGGCCGGGCCCAACACCGTGCGCTCGATTTTGGCGAGCATCGGGCTCTGCACTCCGCTCAGGATCAGATGCCCGTCGACGTTGTCGAGTCGACTCACATAGTCGGCCATCACCGCAGCGAACGTCGCCCCGAGCGACAGCCGACCGCGCAGGCGCAGAATCACCACCGGTTGGATCGACCCGGCCGGATCGGGGAGCTTGCTCTGCAGGGTACGGGCCCCGGCGTACAAGAGGCTGCCGTAGGCATCGATCACGAGCACCTGGCGGTCGGGCGTCACTGCGGGAGCGGGATGCTCCTCGAAGGCTCCGTCGTCGCGGCGGCGCATCTCGACCACTCGCAGATCGACGAGTCCCTGGTTGAGCTGGAGAAGCAGCGAGACGACCACACCCACAGCGACCGCGGCTGCGATCGGCATGAGCAAGGTGGCGATGAACGTGGCCACCATTGCGACGATCGAGTTCGGGCCCGATTGCGCAACGACCCTGATCTGGCCGAACCTGATCGAGCTGACCGCCGCATAGATCAGCAATCCGGCGAGACACGACAGCACGACCTCGCCGACGGCTCCCGAGAACGCCACGAGGATGACCAGCATCCAGATCCCCGAGAAGATCGCCGCCCACCGGTTGCGGGCGCCGGCGCTCACGTTGAGCGCCGTCTGGCCGACGGATCCGCCGACCGGCTGCCCTTGGAACAGACCCGCGGCGATGTTGCCTGCGCCCTGGGCGATGAAATCCCGGTTGGGGTCCGAACGCGAGCTGTCGGGATTCGGCGCCGATTCGCTCACTCCGGCGCCCTGGACGAGGACGATCGCGGCGATCGCAAGGGCGCCCCACAGCAACGAGAGCGAGAAGTCCGAGAACGACGGCAATCCGGGGAGGGGTATGCCCGTTGGGATCTCGCCAACGTCGTTCACGGTGGCCACTCCCGCCGTACCGAGGATGAGCAGCGCGACCGTCGGCACGACGAGCGCCACCAGCGCGGCGTAGGAACCGAACTTCGTTCTCCCCATCCACGCCACGATCGCCAGCGCGGACAGCCCGAGGACCAACGTGGGCATGAACCACTCCCCCGGGTGCAGGAGCACGTCGATGCCTCTCGCTACCGCCGACCCGCCCTGGCCGGTGCTACCGGTGAGATCGCCGAGCTGGCCGAAGATGATGTTGACCGCCACGCCGGTGAGGAAGCCGGTCATCACCGACTGTGAGACGAAGCGGGTGTAGCGCCCGAGCTTGAAGACGCCCGCGAGCACCATCATGATGCCTGCCACCACCGTCAGCAGGAACAGTGCGCCGGGCCGATCGGCGGGATCGACGCTCGACAGCGCCGAGCCGGCGGCCAGCGAGGCGGCGCTGGTTGTGGTCACCACCATGAGCCTGCTGGAACTCGACAACCCCCCTGCGATCGGTCCGGCCATGGATGCGTACAGACCGAAGACCGGGTTCACGCCGATGAGGACACTCGATGCCATCCCGTCCGGCACGCTGCCGATCGCACCGGGAATCCCCGCGACGGCGTCGGTTCGCAGCGCCGACCTGCTCTCCGGCTTGGTCGCAGCCCACCAGTGGCCGACCGTGGCGCGCGCTGAGCCGATCACGCTCACCGTCTGCTCCCTCAGCCGCCGGCCTGGACGGGCGGGTTCATCGAAGCCATGGGCCGACAGTGTCGCACGGCGACCCGGTGCAGCGGTGTTCACACATCGGTGAAGACCTGCTCCCAGTCGTCTCGCATGCTGGCGACGGTCCATCCCGACTCGCGGGCGAACGCGGTGAACGAGCCGTCGAAATCGATCGTCACCGCCTCGGGTTCATAGGCGTACTCCCGGTCGGCGTCGTCATGGTCGACGAGCAGCGCCATCGACGGGCCCTCGACGGCAAGGGCATACTCCAGCATCTCGCGGTCACCGGCCGTGTTCCCCGCCGCGAAGATCGGTCGACGTCCGAGTTCGCGTTGGATGTTCAGCACCTTCGCCTCCCCTTCGTTGGCGCTCCCGACCATCTCGGCGGAGCGAACGAGCTGCGGACGACCCTGGGGATCGCGTGCGAAGTCGTAACTGACGAGCGTGCCGACCACCCCTTCGGGTGGGACGCCGTAGAAGTCCTGGCTGACCGCTCGGACGAACTCGGTTCCGCCACCGGTGACGATGAAGACGCTGAACGATTCGGCCCGCAGCGCGTCGATCAGCTCGAGCATCGGCAGGTAGCGCAGTTGACGGAGCGGTACGGGGTCGACCGCGGCGGCGACGAATCTGCGAACACGGTCGTCGAACTCTGCGGGGCCGATGCCGATCGTCAACTGGAGGAGCGCCATTGCGATCCGCTCCAAGCCCAACTCGGCCTGGGCGGCGTGGTCGTGCTCGATCAGCGCCCGGAACTCTGGACGTGCGGCGATCGACGGATCGGCGGCGACTGCCTGGCGGAGTTGGTCCACCATGAACAGCAGCTGGAGGTACTGCGGTTTCTCGCACCACAGCGTCCCGTCGTTGTCGAACATCGCAACGCGCTCGGCGACGGGAACAGATCTCGCGGCGACGAGGAACTCGAGGAGCGCGGTCTTGACGGCGCCGGGCCGCCACGACGCCAGCGGATCATCGGTGTGTGTCGTCATTGCACTCCCCCCTGGCTCGCCCGGGATCGCTGCCGGCTCGAAACCGTCACGTTTGACCCGGCACCGTGTGACGGTTGAGGGTGCGGAAGCCGACGTGGCTCATGCCGGTGTCGATCATCTGCGGGCGGCGGGCTGCGGGTCGATAACGCTGACAGTAGTTGTCGGCGCAGAGGAACGAACCACCCTTGATCACCTTGCGCGGAATGCGGAACTGGGGTTGGGCCGGGTCGTAGCTCGCTTCGATGGCGGGGCCGCGAGGGTTGGCGGGCACGCAGCACGGCTTCTCCGCTTCGTCGGGGTGGCGCTGCGAGTACCAGTCGGTGGTCCACTCCCACACGTTGCCGGCCATGTCGTACAGACCGAATCCGTTCGGCGGGAACGAGCCGACGGGCGCGGTACCGGTGAACCCGTCGGCCTCACTGTTGCGCCACGGGAAGTCGCCCTGCCAGAAGTTGGCGAGATACCGCCCATCGGGAACTGCCTCGTCGCCCCACACGAACGCGCTGCCTTCGGCACCGCCGCGAGCGGCGTATTCCCATTCGGCCTCGGTCGGCAGCTCCTCCCCCGCCCAGAGGGCGTATGCCTCCGCGTCCTCGAACGCGACGTGCACCACGGGGTGGTCGAGCCGGTCGTCGATCGACGATCGCGAGCCCTCAGGGTGGCGCCACGACGCCCCCGGCGTCCACGTCCACCACTGGCTGAGGTGGCGCAGGTCGACGGGTCCCGCTGTCGGCGTGAACACGAGCGAGCCGGGCACCAGGTTCTCCGCCGGTGCGCCCGGGTAGTCGGCGGGATCGAGCGGCCGCTCGGCGACGGTGCAGTACCGCGTGGCCCCCACGAAGGCCGCGAACTGTTCGTTCGTCACCGTCGTCGGGCTGATCGAGAACCCGTCGACCTGCACCGGATGCGCCGGTGCCTCCTCCGGGTAGTGCTCGTCGGACCCCATGCGGAACGTGGCCGCAGGGAGTTCGATCACGCGCTGGCGACCCCGCCCTGCAGCTTCTCCATCACCTTTTGGACGTTGAAGCTCGCCGGCTCCTGCCGCGGCGGGAACTCGATCAGCGTGGTCAACATGGTCGCCACGAACATCTGCGCCGGCACCAGCACCCAGGCCCGGTCGATCAGCCAGTCGTAATAGGTGTTCGACGTGATGTCGGCTCGTTCGTACGGGTCGGTGCGCAGGTTGAAGATCTTCGGCACGCGCAGCTCGGTGAACGGCTCGACCCAGACCTGCAGGGTCCCCTGCGCCCGCTGCTCGAGGAAGATGATCTTCCAGTTGTCGTAGCGCAGCGCCGTGAGA
>DASQFE010000258.1:0-1857 GCA_035633295.1 Ilumatobacteraceae bacterium
GAAGACCTCGCCGCACCATCCGGTGGTGGCACCGCTACCGCACTTGCCGAACCGCCACCGATCGGTGCATCAGCTGACGAGTGCGCCGCAGTGGGCCAAGTCCTCGTGCAGGGCGGGCACCTCGACGAAGTGACGCTCGCGGCGGCACTGGCGGATGCCAACGGCGACCTGCTCAGGCTTGGCGTTGCGCTGTTGAATCGCCATGGCATCGGTCGGGTCGAGCTGTCGGTCGCCGTCGGTGCGGTGTGTCAGGTACCGGTCGCCGATGTCTCGATCGTGCGGCTCGACGAGGAGATCGTCACCCGCTTTCCCGAAAATGTCGCCCGCGCCCACAAGGTGATGCCGATCGGTGAGGAAGACGGCTTGATCGTGCTGTACGCCGCCGATCCCTCGGCGGCCCGGCGCCAGCAGGTCGAAACGGCAACCGGGCAGCGTTTCGCCTGGAAGGCCTCCGACGAGAGGACCGTCACATCGTTCATCGAGCAGATGTATCGCTCGACCGCCGATGTCGACCACATCGTCGCCGCCTTCGCTGCCGAGGACGATCAGCGCCAGGCCGCCGAGACCATCGCCGAGGTCAACCTCGACGACCAAGCGCCCGTGGTGCAGCTCGTCGGCAAGATCGTCGGCCAGGCGCTTCGTGACCGCAGCTCCGACATCCATATCGAACCGCTCGACGATCGCTTGCGCATCCGCTTCCGCGTCGACGGCCACCTCATCGAGGCGTTTTCGCTGCCGCTGTCTGCTCACAACGCGCTGATCAGCCGTTTGAAGATCATGTCGGAGATGAACATCGTCGAGAAGCGGGCCCCGCAGGACGGCCAGTTCTCCACAAAGGTCGACGGTCGCCCGATCGACGTTCGCGTGTCGTCGGTGGCGACGGTGTTCGGCGAGAAGATCGTCATGCGTTTGCTCGACAAGTCGAAGTCGATGGTCAGCCTCGGCCAGCTCGGCATGCCGGCAGAGACCTACAAGACCTACTCGAAGCTGGTGCATGCGCCGTTCGGCATGGTCATCTGCGCGGGCCCGACGGGCGCCGGCAAGACCACGACCCTGTACGCCACGTTGCTCGAGATCAACTCGACGGGCAAGAACGTCACGACCGTGGAAGACCCGGTCGAGTACGTGTTCCCTGGCATCAACCAGGTGCAGACCAATGTCAAGGCCGGACTGACGTTTGCCACGGGCCTCAAAGCGCTCCTTCGCCAAGACCCTGATGTGATCCTCGTCGGCGAAATCCGCGACGTCGATACCGCCCGTATTGCCATTCAGTCGGCTCTCACCGGTCACTTCGTGCTGTCGTCACTGCACGGCACCGACGCAGTGGCGGCGCTGCACCGCCTGCTCGACATGGGCATCGAGGCGTTCCTCGTTGCCTCTGCGATCGTGGGTGTGGTGTCGCAGCGACTGCTGCGCAAGATGTGCGACAACTGCAAAGAGCCCTATACGCCCGGCGCCGAGGAGTTGGCTGTGTTCCGTCAGCACTCCGGCGGGAGCGACAAGACCGTCTTTTATCACGGCAAGGGCTGCAGCTACTGCTCGAACACCGGCTACCGCGACCGCATCGGCGTCTACGAGCTGCTGCGGATCACCCCTGAAGTGCGTCGCCTGATCGTCGGCTGGGCCACCACTGAGGAACTCCGTCGCCTCGCAGTTGCTCAAGGTATGCGCACGATGCTCCGAGAAGCAATGCAGATGGTCGACGACGATGTCACGACCATTCCCGAAGTCGTCCGAACCCTTTTCGCCAACTGAGAACCCAAGAGACACGGAGCAGATCATGCCCAAGTTCGCCTACGCCGCAATCGACACCCAGGGTGCCCCCGTCGAGGGGACGACCAAGGCCGACACCATCGG
>DASQFE010000259.1:0-13723 GCA_035633295.1 Ilumatobacteraceae bacterium
TGTTCGGTAGCATGGTTGCATGCGTATCGGGACGGTTGCCGAACATGCCGGTGTGACCACCAAGACGATCCGGTACTACGAGTCGATCCATCTCCTCGCCGAGCCGTTGCGGACCCCGTCGGGGTATCGCGAGTACGGCGACGATGCGGTCGAGCGTCTCCGATTCATCCGTGATGCGCAATTGTCGGGTCTGTCGCTGGCGGAGATCCAGTCAGTGCTCGAACTGAAGGATGCAGGCGCGCGGAGTTGCGGTCACACCATGGCGTTGCTCGGTCGACATCTGGTCGAGATCGACGAGCAGATTGCGAGGCTCGAGGTGGCGCGCACCGAATTGCTCGACCTCGTTGACCGAGCGCGCGGATTGGATCCCGCGAGCTGCACTGATCCCCATCGCTGTCAGGTGATCGCTGGAGCTCCCGAGTCATGATCGACGCACCGACACGCTCCGACATCGCTGTCGAAGGGATGACCTGCGCCGCGTGCGCGAACCGAATCCAGCGCACGCTGACCAAGCTCGACGGTGTCAGCGACGTGCGGGTCAACTTCGCGAACGGCCGAGCCACCGTGATGCACGACGCCACGATCGAGGACGGTCAACTTCGCGCCGCCATCGAACGTCTCGGCTACGAGGCGCCGGTCACGGCTGACCATGACCAGGCCGAACAACGCCGTGAGGCTGATCTCCGGCGCCGATGGATCGTCGCGCTCGTCCTCGGCATTCCGGTCGTCGCCATCTCGATGGTGCCGCCGCTGATGTTCGACGGCTGGGAATGGGTCGCGGCGATCCTGGCGACGCCGGTCGTGTTCTGGTGCGGGTGGGGTTTCCATCGCGCCGCGTGGATGAACCTGCGCCACGGCACCACCACGATGGACACACTCGTCTCGATGGGAACGCTGTCGGCATGGACGTGGTCGACGGTGGTGCTGCTCGGCGGGATCGGCGACGAGTCGGCAATGGCCCAGTCGATGCAGGGAATGAGCAGCGACAACGCTCACGTCTACTACGAGACAGCAACAGTCATCATCGCGCTGATCCTCATCGGGAAGTGGCTGGAGATCAGGGCCAAACGGCGCTCGGGTGATGCGCTACGGGCACTTGCCGGTCTGGGCGTGCGCAGTGCCCGCCTCGTCGACGGGACCGAGGTGTCGATCGAATCGTTGACGCCTGGTATGCAGTTCGTCGTTCGGCCGGGAGAGAAGATCGCGACCGACGGGGTGGTCGTCGATGGGCACTCGGCGGTCGACGCGTCGATGGTGACCGGCGAGCCCATGCCCGTCGAGGTCGGGCCTGGTGACGAGGTGATCGGCGCCACCGTCAATGCGAACGGGTCGCTCGTCGTGGAGGCGACTCGGGTCGGCTCCGACACGGCGCTGGCACAGATCGTCCGGCTCGTCGACGAGGCACAGGGAAGCCGCGCCGAAGTCCAGCGTCTCGCCGACCGGGTGTCTGCGGTGTTCGTGCCCGTGGCGATCGGTATCGCACTCGTGACACTGGTGGCATGGCTGGCGATCACCGGCGACGTGAACGAGGCGTTCACCGCAGCGGTTGCGGTGCTGATCGTGGCGTGCCCATGCGCCCTCGGTCTCGCCACGCCGCTCGCCATCATGGTGGGCACGGGACGCGCCGCGCAGCTCGGCGTGATCATCAAGGGTGGCGAAGTACTCGAAGACACGCGTCGTGTCGACACGATTGTGCTCGACAAGACGGGCACCGTCACCGAGGGACGGATGTCGCTCGTCGAGGTGCTGGCGCCGGGCGGCGACAGCGATCAACTGCTCGCGCTCGCGGCTGCCGTCGAGGCGAGGTCGGAGCACCCAATCGCGCAGACCATCGCCTCCGCTGCCCGCACCGAAGGCCGAGTCGTCGACACCTTCGTCAATCGGCCGGGTATCGGCGTCATCGCCAACGTCGACGGTGAAGAGGTACGCGTCGGCCGCCGGCAGCTGTTCGACACCGTTCCGACAGCGGTTGCTCAGGCGGCCTCGTCGGCCGAGGCGCAGGGTCGCACCGCAGTCCTCGCCGGGCGAGGGGCGACTGCCGAGGCGGTGCTGGTCGTTGCCGACACCGTCAAGGCCACGTCGGCCGAGGCCGTTGCCGCGTTCCACGACCTCGGACTCACGGTCACGCTGCTCACCGGCGACAACATCAAGACCGCCCAATCGGTTGGCCGGGCCGTGAACGTCGACCACGTCATCGCCGACGTCCTCCCCGAGGCCAAAGCCGCCGAGATCATGCGGCTGCAGGCCGAGGGGCACCGGGTGGCGATGGTCGGCGATGGGATCAACGACGCTCCGGCGCTCGCCCAGGCCGATCTCGGCATCGCTCTCGGCACCGGGACCGACGTCGCCATCGAAGCATCTGACCTGACGATCGTGTCGGGCGACCTGCGTGCTGCTGCCGACGCGGTGGCGTTGTCACGAAGGACGCTGTCGACGATCAAGGGCAACCTGTTCTGGGCGTTCGCCTACAACTCGGCGGCCATTCCGCTGGCTGCGTTCGGCTTGCTCAACCCGATGGTCGCCGCTGCGGCAATGGGTATGTCGTCGTTGTTCGTGGTCACCAACAGTTTGCGTCTGCGTCGCTTCGACGGCTACCGGGCAACGGACCGCACGGCGGTGCTGGCGTCCACCACCTCGACCCCTGCACCGATCCCGGAGACCATCTCATGACCGACCACACCACCACCCGGACCTACGCCGTTCCCGGGGTCAGCTGCGACCACTGCAAGCACGCCATCGAATCCGAGGTGTCGACCGTCGATGGCGTTGTTGAGGTCGAGGTCGACGTCGAGGCGAAACTCGTCACCGTGTCGGGCGGCGACGACGGCGCCATCCGCGCAGCGATCGACGACGCCGGCTACGACATCGCCTAACCGTCACACGGTGCCGGGTCAAACGTGACGTTTCACGCTGCCGCACCGAACAGCGTTGACATCACCCGTTCTCGTAGGTCGGCAAAGCCGGGATCGTCCACCAGACGGACTCTGCCGCGTCGGGCGGCGGCCCTCACAGCGCCTGCGCTGGAGAGCCCGTACTGCTGGGCGAGATGTTCCGCAGGCGCGGCACGAAGTTCGACGGCGAGCGTAAGCACCAGCGCCATCGGTTCGCCATGATGACGCCCAACGCCAAACCCGATGAGCGACCTCGGCTCGAGTTGGGTCACACTGCTGACCGCTCGTTCGATCTCGATGAGGTCGACCTGTCGCCGCATGCTCTGCCACAGGGAGTGGTCTTTGTCTGACGGGTGAGCATCTTGAACGAACCGTCGGTGATCCTCGATGCTGCCGAGAAAGGGACCGACCACGTCGAGGTGGAGCCAGTCGGGTGCCTCGCGCCGTCCGAGGTACGGGCCGAGACTCGACCATCGGTAGGCCGGCAGCGACTCCGGGGGCACGAATGCAAGAGGGTTCCGATGGATGTAGCGGCTTGCGACGAGGAGTTGTTCCTCGTTCGCGATGGGGATCGAGATGAAACGGTTCCGGAACAGCGGTCCGTCTCGGTGGTGTTCGTTGTTGTACCAGCGGGCGTACTCGCAACCGAGTCGGTGCATTGCGTCGGAAAGCGAGCCCGGTGATCGGACGAGTGTGTGGAAGTGGTTGTTCATGAGCGCGTACGCGTGCACTTCGAGAAGGCCTCGCTGGTCGAGGTCACCGAGGTGATGCTCGAAGAAGAGCCGATCGTGATCTGAGCTGTAAATGTCCTGGCGGTCGGCCCCCCGGTTCATCACGTGTTGAAAGGCGCCCGCTTCGTCGTGTCGATGTTGTCGTCCCATGGTGTCGAGTATGAATCAGGGGTGTGACAGCCATCCCGAAACGTCACGTTTGACCCGGCACCGTGTGACGGTTGCATGATGGGGAGATGCAGACACAGGTGTTGATCGGTGGCGAATGGCGTGATGGATCCGATTCCGAACGTTTCAATGTCGAGAACCCAGCGACCGAGGGGGTCATTGCCTCGGTTGCGGCGGGGACCACCGGCGATGCGACGCTCGCCTGCGAGGCTGCGGCGAACGCTCAAGGGGCCTGGGCGGCAACGGCGCCACGCGAACGGGGTGAGATCCTCCGGCGCACGTGGCAGTTGATGATCGAGCACACCGACGAGTTGGCTCGTCTCATCACGCTGGAGCACGGCAAGCCGCTCGCCGACGCACGCGGCGAGGTCGCCTATGCAGCAGAGTTCTTCCGCTGGAACTCAGAAGAAGCGGTACGGATCCAGGGCTCACTCGGTGTGGCACCCGGCGGCGCCAATCGAATCGTCGTGCATCATCCGCCCGTCGGTGTCGTCGTGATCGTGACGCCATGGAATTTCCCTGCTGCGATGATGACACGCAAGCTCGCGCCCGCCCTCGCAGCAGGTAACGCCGTCGTGATCAAGCCGCCGCGTGAGACACCGCTGACGGCGTTACGCATCGGTGAACTGCTGCATGAGGCCGGGGTGCCGGCCGGGGTCGTGAACATCGTGCCCACGTTGACGTCGGGCGCCTGGTTCGATGCTGCCGTCGACCATCCGGCGACTCGGATGGTGTCGTTCACCGGCTCGACCGAAGTGGGGATCGTGCTGCTCAAGCGGGCCGCAGATCGCGTGTTGAAGACGGTGATGGAACTCGGCGGCAATGCGCCGTTCATCGTGTTCGACGACGCTGATCTCGAGGCGGCGGTGCAGGGCGCAATGGTCGCCAAGATGCGGCACTCCGCCGAAACCTGTACCGCAGCCAACCGATTCTTCGTCCATGCTGCCGTCGCCGACGACTTCACGAAGATGTTCGCTGCGGCGATGGCCGAAGTGCGCATCGGAAGCGGATTCGACGACGGTGTCACCTGTGGCCCGATGATCAACGCCAAGGCGGTCGCGTCGATCAACGAACTCGTGACGGCGGCTGCGGATCACGGTGCCACCATCGCTACGGGTGGCGGGTCAGTCGACGGTCCGGGCCACTTCTACCCGCCGACGGTGCTGGGCAACGTCCGGTCGGGCGACGAGATCACGCGTCATGAGATCTTCGGTCCGGTCGCGCCGGTGATCACGTTCGACGACACCGACCAGGTGATCGCCGATGCGAACGACACCGAGTTGGGCCTCACCGGATACGTCTTCACCCGTGACCTGCGGCGAGGGCTTGCCGTGAGCGAGCGGATTCAAGCCGGCATGATCGGCCTCAACCGTGGCGCCGTGTCTGACCCGGCTGCGCCGTTCGGCGGCATGAAACAATCGGGGCTCGGCCGTGAGGGTGCTGGCGAGGGGATCTACGAGTTCTGCGAGACCCAGTACATCGCCGCCGACTGGTAGCCGACCGGGTAGCGGACGACTGAAACGTCACGTTTGACCCGGCACGGTGTGACGTGATTGGGGGCTCAGTAGTCGCCGGCGAGATCTCGCTTGCCCTGTTGGCTCGCCAGTGCGGCGTGGCCCAGGAGGTTACGGGCCATCGACGACGTGTGCTGAGCCGAGTGGGCCTCGTATGCAGCCGCGCGAATCACCCAGACGTCGGCGTTGTCGGGAGCGGCCAGCGCAGCGAACTCCACGAGGTGGCAGGCGAGACGAGCATCGCCGTCGTCGAGGAGTTGTTGCGCGCGGGCGAGGACGTTGTCGACGCCGCCGGCGAGTTCGATCCACTCGGTTGCCTGCTGGGCCCGCGGCGCCGGCAGCAGGTTGTCGGGTTCGCCGTCGTACCAGCCTCCATAGCGACGCCAGACGTTGCGGATGAGGAACTGCGGGTGGTCGTAGACCGGTTGCAGGTACGGCTTGTCGAGCAGGTGCGCTGGGATCGACACCTCGTGAAGGCAGGTGTCGAGGTTCTTGCCCTGGTTCATGATCGCCAGCGTCTGCGACTCGACGGAGTCGAGCAACTCGGCGGTGTCGGTCAACGCGGCAACGATCCGGTCCGCGCCGAAGATCGGCAGGCCGTGGCCCGACAACATGGTCTCTGGCCGTAGCGCCGCCATCTCGCGCAACGCAGTCGCCCAGTCCGACAGATAGCGCTGGACCTTCTGCGGGTTCCCGGCATTGGGGACGGCCCAGATGAACAGATCGCCGGGGTGTAGCACCTTGCGTTCGGGCACGTACGTCCACGTGGCATCGTCGGTTTCGCCACGGGCATGGCGGAGCTCGAACGTGAGGTCGCCGCGGGTGAAGGTGAGTTGCTTGGCGTAGGTGACATCGGGGTCGCGGTACTCGCTCGGCCACGAGAACTGGGGGACGTCGATGGCGAACTGGCGCCGGTTGATCGCCGTGTTCCAACCACCCGTCTTCTCGTAGCGGCGGAAGTGGGCGGGAACCTCTTCGTGGGCGTACACGACCGGACGTGCCCACCCCTTGTCGGCAGCTTCGGCGTCGAACAGTGCCGTGCCCAGCACGTGGTCGATGTGGTGGTGCGAATAGACGGCTGCCGCCAGGGGAGCATCGGGTCGCCATGCTCGAACGGTTTCGTGCACGGTCCGTCGATCGAAGGCGCCGCCGGTGTCGAGCATCACCAGGCCGTCACCGGTGTCGAGCGCGTTGACCGAAGCGATCGACTTCAGAGTCAGCAGACCGTCTTCGATCTCCTCGCTCGCCGTCGAGATCGTCCCGTCGTCGTGATGGACATGGACCGGCTGAACGGGGTGATGCGCATGGACCAGTTCGCCCCGCCCCTGCCAGTGCTCCTCCGCGAGTTCCCTGATCGTTGCCATGCGCCGACCATACGACACTCAGCGTTGTCGCTCGCGTGGCCGGCCCCCCGTGAACGGCGGATGGCCGGTGGTCGAACGCTCGGTGAACTCGCACCTGATCGTCCGATCTGTTGGTACAACACGCCGATGATGTCCTCGCGCTTCGGTCTTCGTGTTGTCCTTGTTGCGTCAGTGTTGGCCGCCGTCGCCGGCTGCTCGAACGACGACTCGTCGACGACGACGTCCGACATCAACGAGGTTGTCGCGTCGACTGAGCCGACTACTGCGGCGACCGATGCGCCGACCACCGTCGCCGCGCCGACAACAGAGGTAGCCCCGACCACCGAGGCAGTCGTGCCGCTACAGATCCTCGTGACCAACGACGACGGCATCGCCGCACCTGGCATCGACGCCCTGGTTTCCGCCGTGTCGGCGATCCCCGACGTCGAGGTCACCGTCGTCGCGCCGGCGGAGAACCAGAGCGGCACATCGATGAGCCTCACCGAGGGTGAACTGGTGTCGAGCGACGCCACCACGGCCGGCGGTGTCGAGGCGACCGCCGTGGCAGGCTTCCCGGCCGACTCGGTCAAGTGGGCGCTCGAAAACCTCGAGACCGAGTTCGACCTCGTCGTCTCCGGCTCGAACTCAGGTCAGAACATTGGCGACTTCTCGGCGCTGTCGGGCACCGTCGGCGCTGCCAGGTATGCCGCCCAGCAGGGAATCCCAGGCGTGGCGGTGAGCCAGGGGCTCGTGCCGGACGGCGACATCGTCTTCGACAACAGCGTTGCGGCGGCGATCGACTGGATCATCGCCAACAGAGCCGACTACGAGTCGGGGGCAGTGAGCCTCACCAGTATCAATTCCCCGACGTGCCCCAACGGCGGCCGAGGCACGATCGAGGTGCCCCTCGGCACGTTCAACGGACGTGATGCACTCATGTTCGACTGTGCGTCCACGCTCGAGGCGCCAGTCGACGACGTCGATGCATTCGCCAACGGATTCACGGCCATCACCGTCCTGCCGATCCAGATCTGAACGGCGTTCAGCGGGCGGTGCGCCGCTGGCGACGCTCGAGGCGGAGCTGGTCCAGTGGCCGCCCGGACAACTCGTCGACGAACACGGGTCTGATCGGCTCGCCGGTGTCGGCATCAACCAGCGTGACCGGGGGCTCATCGGAGCCAGACCACTCGTCGCCCCACTGGAGCATGGCGATCAGTACCGGCCCCAGCGACTGTCCCTTGTGCGTGGGGATGTATTCGTGGCGTGGCGGATGTTCGGCGTACTCGGTGCGTTCGAGGATTCCGGTGTCGACGAGCGCAGCGAGCCGAGCCGACAGGGTCGCACGCGGGATCCCCAGCGAGCGGCGGAAGTCGTCGAACCGTCGCACGCCGAACAGTGCATCGCGCACGATCAGCAGCGTCCATGGATCACCGACGACGTCGAGCGTCTGGGCGATCGAGCAGTCGAACGATGCGAGCGACGCACGTTTCATGTGGTGGCTCCGATTGTTGCCACCGGCACATCGACCCGCTGGGTTCGCAGGGCCGTCGACAACGCTGCGGTTGCGAGACCTCCAACGATCAGCAGCCACCACACCTTGTCGAAGTTGGCGAGCGCAGTTCGGGGAGTCGAAGCTGACACGAACGCAATGGTGAGCGCTACGCCCATCGTTCCGCCGAACTGGCGGATCGCCTGGTTTGCGCCTCCGCCCACACCGAGTCGATTCGGTGGAAGCGCCTGGGCCACGGTGCTCGACAATTGAGGCAGGCAGAGAGCGACCCCGAGCCCGGTCAGCAGCATCGATGGGAGGTAGTCGACGAGGTAGTCAGGCTGACCGCCGAGCATGACGAGGCGCCACGCGCCGCCCGCCGCGAACGTGACGCCGCCGACGATCAGCATCGGACGTTGGCCGATTCGCCCGGCGAGGTTGCCGAGGAACGGAGCGAGGACTGCGACGAGCAGTGGTCCGGGAGCTACCGCGATGCCGGCCTTCAGCGTCGAGTACTGCCAGACCTGTGTCAGGAACAGAATTGATGCGAAGAACATCGCTGTGAACGCAAGCGCAAACGTGAGCGTCGCCGCGTTGCCCCACGCGAAGTTGCGAATCGTGAACAGGGTCATGTCGAGCGCCGGCGCCGGAGTTCGGCGCTGGTGCGCAACGAACAACGCCAGCGTGATGGCGCCGCTCACGAGGCAGGCGATCGTGCGAGGGTCGGTCCATCCCCACTGCTCGCTCTGGACCACGCCGAGGGAGATCAGTGCGGCCGCGGCCGCGATCAGCACGACGCCGAGCGGTGCGGGGACGACTGCGTCGGGATCGTTCGACTCGCCGAGGTATCGACGGCCCACGATCACGGTGAAGACGCCGATCGGGATGTTGATCAGAAAGACCCAGCGCCATCCCCCGAACTCCACGAGCAAGGCGCCGAGCGTTGGTCCAACCGCGCCCGCGAGCGCCCCGGTCGACCCCCAGATGGCGACGGCGAACGGGATCCGATTTGCCGGGAAGGCTCGCAGCACGAGTGCCAGCGACGCCGGTAGCAACGCAGCGGCGCCGACGGCCTGGACCAGGCGGAACGCGATGAGCAGGGCGGCCGTTGGGGCGAGCGCGCAGGCAAGCGAGCTGATGGTGAACAGCACCGACCCACCCAGGAACACCCGCTTGTGGCCGGCGCGGTCGGCGAACTTGCCCGCCGGCACGAGCAGCGCCGCGAACACGATCGTGTAGCCGTTGAGCACCCACGAGAGTTGTGTGGGCGACACCGTGTCGAAACTGCTGACGATGTCGGGGAAGGCCACGAAGAGCACCGTGGTGTCGAGAAACACGGCGAACACGGCGAGCGATGCAACGGCGAGCGTCACCGACGCTCTGCGCTCGACCGGTGCCTCGACGATTGCTGCAGTGGCCATCGAGAGACTCTGGCACATCGAGCGCATGAGTTCAATGATTGAATGCAATTCGGTTCGGCTGCCGCGGGGACGACCCGCCAGACTGCCGGGATGAACGTGACCGATGCCGTGCTCGCCCGCAAATCGGTTCGGGCATTCCTCCCCGACCCGATCAACGACGAGACGATTGCCGAACTGCTCACGACTGCGTCGAGGGCGCCGTCGGGCGGCAACGTGCAACCGTGGCGGATCTATGTCGTCAACGGCGAGTCGATGGCCCGGTTCCGGACGTTCCTCGCCGATCGACCGGTCGAGGCGCCGGCCTACGACATCTACCCGTCGCCGCTACACGAGCCGTACCGATCGTCACGGTTCAAGATCGGCGAGGACATGTACGCGACCCTCGGCATCGAACGTGAAGACAAGGCGGGTCGCCTCGGCCAATTCGCGAAGAACCTTGACTTCTTCGGCGCGCCGGCTGCAATCTTCTGCTTCATCGACCGGATCATGGGCCCGCCCCAGTGGTCTGACCTCGGGATGTTCCTCCAGACGTTCATGCTCCTGGCCCAGGAGGCCGGACTCGACACCTGCCCGCAGGAGGCGTGGGCCGTCTACGAGCAGGCGGTCAGTGAGTTCGTTGGAGCACCTCCCGAACAGCGGATCTTCTGCGGCGTCGCCATCGGCCACGTCGATCCCAACGCCCCGATCAACTCACTGATCACCGACCGCGAACCCCTCGGCGTCTTCGCCACCTTCGTCTGACCCGTCCCAACCCCGGGCTGGTGGGGCAGAATTCGGGGATGGGTGAGGGGGATCTGACGAAGGAGCGAGCACTCCTTGCTCGCGACGGGCAGGTGATCGTGCGGGGGTTGCTGGAACCCGGCGAGGTCGCCCGGTTCAGAGGATTGGTGAATGCCGCACTACCGACGGCTGTCAAGGTGCAGTTACCGCCTGGCAACGAGGTCTATCAGGCGGCGTTCGATCAGTACATGAACCTGTGGCAGACGGATCCGGCCATGGCTGAGTTGACGCTGCACCCCGGACTCGCCCGTACGGCCGCCGTGCTCCTCGGCGCCGACGCCGTGCGGGTGTACCACGACCAGGCGCTCTACAAGGTGGCCGGGGGTGGTCACACCCCGTGGCACCAGGACCAGTGGTACTGGCCGCTCGACACCGACCGGACCATCACCATGTGGTTACCGCTGCACGATGTCGACGCCGACATGGGTGACCTCGAGTTCGCCCTCGGGACGCATCGCGGGCCAATCGGCGACGAGGCGATCTCCGGGGAGTCCGACGCGTTCTACGAGAGCTACCTCGCTGACGCAGACATCAATCGCCGCACGACCGGTTCGATGACCGCCGGCGACGCCAGCTTCCACCTCGGCTGGACCCTGCACCGCGCCAACCCCAACGTCACCGACACCGACCGTGAGGTGATGACCGTCATCTGGTTCGCCGACGGAGCGCGGGTCGCGGAGCCGGCGAACCAGGGGCAGCAACTCGATCGGTTGATCTGGCTGCGGAACCTCGAACCTGGCGAACTCGCCGCCAGTTCGCTCAATCCGTTGGTCGGGGTGTCGTGAGCGACACGCCGTGGTGGCGCGAGGCCGTCGTCTACCAGATCTATCCGCGGTCGTTCGCCGACTCGAACGGCGATGGCATCGGTGACCTGCCCGGCATCACGAGCCGACTCGACTACCTGGCCGATCTCGGAGTGGATGCGCTCTGGCTGTCGCCGGTCTTCGTGTCGCCGATGCGTGACTTCGGCTACGACGTTGCCGACTACTGCGCCGTCGACCCGATCTTCGGCACCGACGCCGACCTCGACGCGTTGATCGCCGGCTGCCACGAGCGCGGCATGCGGCTGCTGCTCGACTGGGTTCCGAACCACACGTCGGATCAGCACCCGTGGTTCGTCGAGTCGCGGTCGTCACGCGGCAATTCGAAACGCGACTGGTACGTGTGGAAGGACCGTCGCTCCGACGGGTCGCCGCCGAGCAACTGGAACTCGATGTTCAACCAGGTGCCGGCGTGGACGCACGACGAGGCGACCGACCAGTCGTACCTGCATTCGTTCCTCGCCGAACAACCCGACCTCAATTGGGCCAACCCCGAGGTCGAGGCGGCCATGCACGCCACGCTGCGTCACTGGCTCGATCGCGGCGTCGACGGGTTCCGGGCCGATGTCGTCAACCTGATCGGAAAGGGAACTGATGTCGACGACCTCCCGGATCCGTTCTGGAGGTTCCCGCTACTGGCGACCGATCGGCCGTTCGGACACGAACTGCTCCGCCGGATCAGGAAGCTGCTCGACGCCTACGAGCACCAGCCGATGATGGTGGGCGAGGTGTACCTGCTGCGCGATGGCGAGAGTGCGTCGTATCTCGGTGGCGTCGATGCGCCCGAGTTGCATCTGTCGTTCGACTTCCGCCCGCTGCACTCGTCGTGGGAGATCGACTCGATGCACGCCGCGCTGTCGAAGATGGAGTCTGACTTCGCCGAGCCCCGCTGGCCGACGTTCGTGCTGTCGAACCACGACCGTCCACGTCACCGCACGCGCTACGGCGACGAGGGTAGAGCTCGCGCCGCAGCGGTCCTCGCGTTGACTGCGCGAGGCACGCCATTTCTGTACGCCGGAGAGGAACTCGGTCTGGAGGACGCTGTCGTTCCAGACGACCGAGTGGTGGATCCCGACGGTCGTGACGGGTGTCGTGCGCCGATCCCGTGGACCGCCGACGGCAACGACGAGACCGGCCACGGCTGGCCAATTCGGCCGTGGCTTCCGTTCCCGGCGAATTCGTCGACGCACGCAGCCGACGCGCAAGTCGCCGTCCCGACCTCGATGCACACGCTGTACCGCGATCTACTGGCGTTGCGTCGGCGCCACGATGTGTTGCGTCGCGGCGACATGGAGCCGGTCGATGTCGACGGAGCCGTGATGCGCTTCGATCGTCGACTCGACGATGAGACGATCACAGTGCTCGTCAACTTCTCCGACGAGACGGCGCCATGGCCTGGCGACCTGAGCGACGCCGCTGTGCTGCTGTCGTCGGTGAGCAACCCGAACGTGACGGTCCTTGCGCCGAATGAAGCTGTCGTGCTTCGGATCCGCTCGAAGTAGCGCCGACGCTCCCAGTCGGTCACCGAGTTACCCAACGTCTCGCGCACCAACGAGCTGCTTGCGAATCGCTCAGGTGTCACGGTGCGACCGAGAGTAGCCGTCGCCGCAAGTGTCACTGCTCTGACATGCTCGGGCCATGAGGAGCGCATCATGACCATTCCGTTCGTCCGCACCCCCGACCACCGTTTCGGCGACATTGCCGACTTTCCCTACGAACCCAAGTACGTCGATGTCGAAGGGCTGCGCATGGCCTACGTCGAGGAGGGCACCGGTGAGGCCGGAACGTTCCTGCTGCTGCACGGTGAACCGACGTGGGGATACCTCTACCGACGCATGATCCCGCCGCTCGTCGAGGCCGGCTATCGCATCGTCGCTCCCGACCTCATCGGATTCGGCCGATCCGACAAGCCCACGGATCGCGACGATTACACCTACGAGAGCCACGTTCGCTGGCTGACCACGTTCGTCGGTGGCCTCGACCGGCCATCCGACGGCCTGTCGGTGTTCGTGCAGGACTGGGGCGGTCTGCTCGGTCTGCGCATGATTGCCGAGCATCCCGACTGGTTCGGCCGAGTCGTCATCGGCAACACCGCACTGCCGGCCGGCGAGGCGATGGGTGACGGTTTCATGATGTGGCAGCAGGTGTCGCAGACGATGGATCCCATGGACTGCGGAGCGTTGTTGCAGCGAGCCTGCCTCGCGCGCGAACTCAACGACCTCGAAGCTGACGCCTATCGCGCCCCGTTCCCCGACGAGTCGTTCATGGCCGGTGCCCGCCAGTTTCCGCTCCTCGTTCCCACCGGCCCCGACGATCCGGGGGTCGCGGCAAACCAGGCGGCCTGGCGTGTGTGGGAGCGGTGGACGAAGCCGGTGCTCACGCTGTGGACCCCCGGCGACATGGTGCTCGGCCACCTCCAGAGTGCGTTCGTCGATCGCATCCCCGGTGCTGGCGGGCAACCGCACCAGACATTCGAACCCGGTGGCCACTTCCTCCAGGACGATCGCGGCGAAGACGTCGTCGCAGCAATCCTGTCGTGGACCTGAACCTCACAACAGGGGTCAG
>DASQFE010000260.1:0-8200 GCA_035633295.1 Ilumatobacteraceae bacterium
GCCCATGGATCGGTCTCGCCCGCTCTGGGAGGCCTACGTCATCGAAGGTCTCGCCGACGGTCGATGGGCGATGCTCACCAAGACCCACCACGCCACCATCGATGGTGCGTCGGGCGTGCTCCTGCTCGGCATTCTCACCGATCCCTCTGCGGACGCCCCCATGCCGGAGCACACCGATTGGGTCGGCGAGCAGGTACCGAGCGATCGGGAGCTCCTCGAGCGCACGATGCGCAACCTGGCGCTCAACCCCATCAAGGGAATGCGCCTGTCGCTGCGGATGCTGCGCAACTTTGCCGAGGCGGCCGGGGTCGACAGCGTGTCGGCGATTGCCGGCCAGGCGCGCGATCTCCTCAAGTCGATGGCGGTGGGCGGAGCGGTCGACACACCCGAGCCGACGCACCGCGTCAGGATTCCGTTGTCGCCTGCCCCGCCAACTCCCTTCAACAAGACGATCACTCCCCACCGTCGGTTCGCGATGCGCTCCACGGCACTCGGCAACATCAAGGCCATCAAAGATGCGTCCGGCTGCACAGTCAACGACGTGGTCATGGCGATCTGCACCGGTGCGCTGCGCGAGTACCTGATTCGCCACGACGCGCTCCCCGAGCAACCGCTGCGGGCGATGGTTCCGGTGTCGGTCCGCACCGGCGATGAGGAAGACCCGTGGACGAACCGCGTCGGGGGCATCATCGCCGACCTTCCGACCAACTGTGACGACCCACTCGAACGGCTCCGCCGCTGCCACGAGGCGATGAACGAGGCCAAGCGCCAGATGGATGTGCTGCCCGCCGAGGACATCGCCGAGCTGGCGCAGGTGGCGCCACCGCTGGCCGCCACCGCGGCAATGCGATTGCAGTCGCGTCTCCGCCTCGCCGATCGCGTGAACCTGCCTGCCAACGTGGTGATCTCCAATGTGCCCGGCCCGCGCCATGCGCTGTACTTCGCCGGCGCGAAGATGACCAACTACATTCCGGTCTCGACGATCACCGACGACATGGGCCTGAACATCACGGTTCACAGCTACCTCGACCGTCTCGATTTCGGCCTGATCGCCGATCGGGAACTGGTGCCCGACCTCTGGGATCTCGTCGACCTGCACATCGACGAGATCGGGCGGCTCGTCGACGCCACCGGCGCCAAGTGGGTCGAAAAGCAGGGCCCGCCGTCCATGCGGCGAGGCACGCCACGCGTGACGGATAGCAGCCGGGCGCCAAAGGCGGTTGCGGCCAAGAAGTCGACGGCCAAGAAGTCGCCGGTCAAGAAGTCGCCGGCCAAGAAGTCGCCGGCCAAGAAGTCGCCGGTCAAGAAGTTGCCGGTCAAGAAGTTGCCGGCCAAGAAGTCGACGGCCAAATGACACGTGGGGGCTTGACGCGTCGCATCCGAATCTGATCCGACGGGCCCGATCGGCAAGAGTGGCGGGATGGATTTCGATCTGCCACCTGAGGATCATCCGACGCGACGCACCGTGCGCGAGTGGATCGCGGCCAACCCGAACCCGACGGGCAAGGTGCTGGCCGAGGCCGGCTATGTGGTTCCCCACTGGCCCAAGCCGTGGGGCCTCGAGGCCGATCCGATCGACCAACTCGTCATCGACGACGAACTCTCACGGGCCGGAATCCGTCGCCCGAACAACCACATCGGAATCGGGTGGGCGGCACCCACGATCTTCCTGGCAGGCACACCTGAGCAGCATGAGCGCTATCTCCCCACGATCTTCAGCGGTGAGGAGTTCTGGTGTCAGCTGTTCTCCGAGCCCGACGCCGGATCCGACCTCGCCAACCTGTCGACCAGAGCCGTCAGGGATGGCGACGAGTATGTCGTGAACGGCTCGAAGATCTGGTCGAGCGGCGCTCACCATTCGCAGCTCGGCATCCTGATCGCCCGCACCGACCCCGACCAGCCCAAGCACAAGGGCATCTCGTACTTCATCTGCCCGATGGATCTCCCGGGAATCACCATGAGCCCGATCGTCGACATGACCACCGCGCACTCGTTCAACCAGGTGTTCTTCGACGATGTTCGCATCCCGGCCTCGCTGCGCGTCGGCGACGACGGCGACGGCTGGCGGCTCGCCAAGGTCACACTGTCGAATGAACGGGTGTCGCTGTCGGCGGCCGGTTCGCTGTGGGGTGTCGGACCGTCGGCGGGCGAATTGCTGCAGGTGATCCGCGACGGCGGGGGCCTCACCGATCCGGTGTTACGCGACCAGGCGGCGCGCCTGCACATCGAGGCCGAACTCCTCCGTCTCAACCGGATGCGCAGCCTCAGCGCCACGCTCAAGGGCAAGACCCCCGGCCCGGAAGCGTCGATCCAGAAGATCATGGCCGACGAACATGGCCAGCACGTGATGGCGCTCGCGAAGGCAGTCGCCGGCGCCGACGGCATGCTCGCCGGGTCGGGGCCCGCCGGCGTGATCCCATCGACAGCCCAGAACGGCCCGACCGAGAACAACTTCAAGTCGGCGCGTCAGTACCCCGAGGTCGACCCGATCTGGCATTACGGCTATCTGTTCAGTCCGGCGCTCACACTGGGCGGGGGCACCTTCGCCGTCCAACGCAACATCGTCGGTGAGTTCGTCCTCGGTCTGCCTCGCGAACCCAACCTCGAAAAGGGCCTCACCTGGTCTGAGGCGCGTCAACTGGCTCCCACGCGTGGCTGACGTCCGCGGATTCGGCATCGACATCGGCGGCACCGGGATGAAGGCCGCGATTGTCGATTTGACCACTGGTGCGCTCGTGTCGCCACGCCACCGCATTTCCACCCCGCAGCCGGCAACGCCCGCAGCGATGGTCGATGTCGTCAAGCAGTTGGTCGATGGCCATCGGTGGTCGGCGCCGCTCGGCGTTGCCTTCCCGTCGATCGTTCATCACGGCATCGTCGGCCTCGCAGCCAACATCGATGCGAGCTGGATGGGGGTCGATGCCGATGCACTGTTCACCGAGGCATGCGGGCTCGACGTGACGATGATCAACGATGCCGACGCAGCCGGGATCGCCGAGGTGCGGTTCGGGGCCGGGCGTGGCCGAGCCGGTGTCGTCATCATGTTGACATTCGGCACCGGGATCGGCTCGGGTGTGTTCGTCGACGGCCGCCTCGTGCCGAACACCGAACTCGGGCACCTCGAACTCGACGGGCACGACGCCGAGACCCGGGCATCGGCAATCGTTCGCGAACGCGAGGGCCTCGGCTGGAAGGAGTGGGCCCCCCGAGTCGAGCGATACCTCCGCCACGTCGAGATGCTCTTCTCGCCCGATCTGTTCATCGTCGGCGGGGGAGCGTCGAAGGCCGCCGATCGGTGGTTGCCGCTCATCTCGATCGAGACGGAAGTGGTACCTGCGACGATGGCGAACAACGCCGGCATCGTCGGCGCCGCACTCGTCGGCGCCGGCCTCGAGACCTAACAACAGGGGTCAGACCCCTGTTGTTAGGTCTGGCGAGCGAGTTCGGCGCGGTACGCGGCGGCTCGGCGCAGTTTGAGGTCTTCGTAGCCACGGACCTGATCGGGGAGCGAGGCGATCTCGACGGCATCGTCGATGGTGTCGGGGTTGAGCCGTAGAACGAGACGGTCGACTGCGTCGATGTACTCGGGGATCATCGAGCGCTCGACGCGGCGCACCTCGGCCCATCGGAAAGGATCGGCCAGGGTCCCTCTGAGTCTCTTCGCGGCGCGGAGCACTCGCAGGGTCGGGACCGCCGATCGTTGCAGCTTCAGTTTCCGGTCGATGCCCATTGCGCGCAGCATGGGTGGGTGGAGGTGGTAGGTGATCGTCGTGGCGTGGCCGCCGACGGCTTCATAACCGGCTCGGGCCTGGTCGTCGAGGAGAAGCCGGGCGACCTCGTACTCGTCTTTGTACGCCATCAGTTTGTAGAGGTTGCGGGCGACGGATTCGGTGAAGCGCGTCGAGTCTGTCGCAACCCGTTGCTCCTCGCGTCGGGCATTGGCGACGACGGCTCGGAACCGGTGGGAATATGCGGCCGACTGATAGCCGACGAGGTCGCTGGCGAGACGGTCGATCAGTTCGTCGACGGTCTCGGTTCGAGCCGGTCGTGGGAGATCGGCCGCCTGCCCGACCGCCTCGGGATCGTCGGCCCAGGCCCGACCCCAGCGGAACGCAGCCAGGTTCGTGTCAACGGCGACGCCGTTGAGGACGATGGCGCGTTCGATCGCCGCGGGCGGTACCGGAATCGCACCGATCTGGACCGCCGCGCCCAACACGATCACGTTCGCTGCGGTCGTCGATCCGAGCACTGCATCGGCCAGTGCCGCGGCGTCGAAGTGGCGGTTGTCGACGACTCGGGATTCGCTGTTCACCCGGTCGAGCAACGTAGCGATGCTCGGTGCTGCGAGATCGGGTTGGGTGACCGATTGGCCCGTCGGGACGACAGCACTGGACGCAACCACCACGGTGCGGTCGGCCCTCGCGTCGGCGAGGTTGGTGTCGCTCGCCGCCACGAGGAGGTCGAACGCCAGCAGGCAATCGACACCCGAGACGTTCGCGTGGTTCGAGGCCACGGTGTCGCCCGTGGTGATCCGGATGTCACTCATCACAGGCCCGGCCTTCTGCGACAGCCCGGTCTGATCGAGGCCCCTGACGTTGCGGCCCGCAAGCATCGCAGCGGTGCCGAGAACCTGGCTGACGGTGACGACGCCGGTACCGCCGATGCCGACCATGCGCACCGTGAAGTCGCCGGCATCAACGATCGGTTCGGCCGGCTCGGCCACGTCGCCGGGAGGTGCCGGTCGTCGAGCGCGCTGTCGGTCACGGTCTTCGGTGGTGACCGTTGCGAACGATGGGCAGTCGCCCTGCAGGCAGGAGAAGTCGAAGTTGCAGCTGGTCTGGTGGATCTGCGTCTTGCGTCCGAACGGGGTGTCGACCGGCTGCACCGACAGGCAGTTGCTCTTGTCGCCGCAGTCGCCGCACCCCTCGCACACCCGCTCGTTGATGACCACGCGGAATCCCGGGGTGGTGATGGTGCCTCGCGCCCGGCCACGTCGATTCTCCGCCGCACAGGCCTGGTCGTGGATGAGGACCGTGACACCGCTCACCGAAGCGAGCGCGTCGAGCGCCTCGTCGAACCGGCTGCGATCCCACACGTCGACGCCGGCGGGAAACGCGCTGTGCGGATGTCGATCGGGGTCGTCGCTGGTGACGATCACCCGGGCGACACCTTCGAGGAGCAGCATCGCAGCGAGGTCGGGTACCGCCATCTGCCCTTCGGGGTCCTGCCCGCCAGTCATCGCAACCGTGCCGTTGTAGAGGAGTCTGTAGGTGATGTCGACGCCCGCTGCGACTGCCGCTCGCACCGCAAGCGAACCCGAGTGGAAGAAGGTGCCGTCACCGAGGTTCTGCACGAGATGGTCACGTCCGACGAAGGGGGCCATGCCGATCCATTGGGCGCCCTCGGACCCCATACAGGTCAGCCCCACGATGTCGCCGACCCGAGCCGGATCCATCATCGCCACCATCGCATGGCACCCGATCCCGCCGCCGACCAGCGTGCCGGGCGCCGCCCGCGTACTGCGGTTGTGGGGGCATCCCGAGCAGTAGAACGGTGCCCGGTTGACAGTGAGTGCAATCCGTGGTCGCGGCGGTTTGACGATGTCGGCCATCGGGCGGATCCGGGTGGCCAGACGTGACGAGAGGCGAGCGTGGATCGGGCCGATCAACGTGTCGACGTCGAGGGTGCCATGGCCGGGCACCAGCAATTCCCCCATCTCATCGCGACGGCCCACGACCAGCGGATGATGAGCACCGTCGTAGAACGACGCCTTGAGGAGTTGCTCGAGTGTCGGATTCTTCTCCTCGATGACCAGCACCTCGTCGAGCCCCTCGGCGAAGTCGCGGGCCTGACCCGGGTCGAGCGGCACGGGCATCAACAGCTGAAAGAGCCGGACTCCGGCGGCGCGAAGATCGTCGTCGCTCTCCAGGCCGACCACACGGAGTACCTCGCGCACCTCGTGGAAGGTCTGGCCGCACGCGGCGATGCCGAGCCAGTCGTCGGCGGTTCGTGTGACCACCCGATTGAGGTGGTTGTCGACGCCGTACCGTCGCGCCAACGGCCAACGCACCTCCTGGAACTCACGCTCCATCTCGAGGGTGTACGGGGTGATCAGGCGTCCGTTCGGGCGGGGATGGAAGGGAGCGCCGTCGACCTCGACGACCGGGGCAATTGCCCGGACGCGATCGGGATGGACATCGACGGTGCCGGTGCCGTCGGCGACCGCAGTGACGAGCTTGAGCCCGGCCCAGAGCCCGCACGACCTCGACAGGGCAACCGCGTGTCGTGCGAGATCGAGGGCCTCCTGGACGTCGCCGGGGAACAGGATCGGCATGTGGAGGTCGACCATCGTGGCATCGCTCGACGACGGCAGCGTCGAGGACTTCGCCGCCGGATCGTCGCCGACGACGGCCACGACACCACCGTGCATCGACGTGCCGGCGAACACCGCGTGGCGGATCGCGTCGCTACTGCGGTCGAACCCCGGGCCCTTGCCGTACCAGATGCCCACCACGCCGTCGTATCGAGCGTCCGCCAGGGTCATCGCCAGCTGGCTGCCCATCACGGCCGTCGCTGCCAGCTCCTCGTTCACGGCTGGTTGCACCACGATCGGCAGGTGGTCCACCGTTGCTGCGGCCCGACGCAGCTCCTCGGTGAAGGTCCCGAGGGGCGAACCTTGGTATCCCGATGCGAACGCCGCGGTGGTGAGGCCGAGTCGCCGATCGAGACGCAGCTGGTCAACGGGGAGTCGGGCCACTGCTTGCACTCCCGACAGGAAGACCCGGCCCTCCTCGAGCCGGAACCGGTCGGCGAGCTCGTAGGCGTGGTCGGCTCGGTGCTGATCAGTCTCCGAACTGTCGATCGTCATGCAACCTCCTCTCGCCGCAGTCCCGGTCCATTCTGTACCAAATGAGACGCAGGGTGAGACGCAGGGTCAGACCGTCACCTCGAGGCGGCGTCTCATTCAGACGAGGTAGTGGCGCACGGCGAGTCGTTCGGCGGAGTCGTCGCCGGGCACGGGGAGCTGGGCGACGATGCGCAGCGACGGCCACTCGGCCGGCGTGAGCTGCTGATACTCGAACGTCAGCTCGCCGGCCGCGGGATGGCGGAACCGACGCAGCCGGGTCTCGAAGCCAGACACGTCGTGCTCGCGCCACCAGTCGTCGAACTCTGCGCTCTCATCGCTCAGCAGCGCAACGAGTTCGACCATCGCGGGGTCGTGGCGCACCGCTGAGGTCGCCGAACGGAACTCGGCCAGCGCCTGTCGGGCGTGAATGTCCCAGTCGACGATCAGCTCGCGAGTCGACGGGTCGGCGAACAGCACCCACATGAGGTTGCGTCGTGGCGGCTCGAGTTCGATGATTCGCGGGTACAGGCGGGCCTGTGCGGTGTTCCAACCGACGAACTCCCAGATCGGCCCGAGTACATATGCCGGTGCGGGCATCAAGGCATCGAGCAAGCGGACGACGGCGCTCGGGGCCTCGGCCGGAGCAGCCACGGTCGCGGTGCCAGGCTCGGTGAGTGACAACAGGTGCTCGAGCCCGGCGTCGTCGAGACGCAACGCCCGTCCGATTGCCAGCAGTACGTCGTTCGAGGCGTTGATTCTGCGACCCTGCTCGAGCCACGTGTACCAGGTGAGCGAGACGCCAGCGAGCATCGCCACCTCCTCGCGACGAAGACCCGGAGTGCGGCGCCCGCGACCGCTTGGGAGCCCGACCTGCTCGGGCCGGGTGGCCTCGCGGCGCGACCGGAGGAACTCGGCGAGTTCCCTGCGGTGGTCGGAGCCGTTGGGCATGCCAGACAGTCAAGCAACTTTCGCCACTGCATGAGGCGCTCGAAGCCAATACGGTAGGTGGGGTGAGCACCACCCTAGATGCGGCACCCTTCTCGCTCGACGCAATGCTCGACGATCTGCGCACGCTGGTCGAGATCGAATCCCCTTCTCTCGACCTCCCGGCGCTGCAGGCGTCGGCCAAGGCGCTTGCGGCAATGATCGAGCATCACCTCGGGACCCCAGCGGTGCTGGTCGACAGCCCGGCCGGCCCACACGTCCACTGGTCGGGCGGTGGTGACCCCAAGGTGCTGTTGCTCGGCCATCACGACACGGTGTTCCCGCTCGGCGCACTCGCTGCCTGGCCGTTCAGCGTGGCCGACGGCCGAGCCACTGGCCCCGGGGTGTTCGACATGCTCGCCGGCATCG
>DASQFE010000261.1:0-6417 GCA_035633295.1 Ilumatobacteraceae bacterium
CGGCCCCAGTGCAGTGCTCGATAACCACGACGCCGCGACGGCCGAGCACCCATCCGTGATCTGCCGCTCAGGACCCATGAAGATCTCGGTTCAGAGTCTTCGAAGGGCGAACGAAACTCCGCAAGGGCAGCGACACTGACGCCATGAGTGACCTGTGGGACGAGACTGACGATGGCGATGTCTCACCGATCTGCACTGCGTGCGGCGTGAGCGCACTGCCACCTGAGGCTCCCGGCGAACCATCGATGTGCGAGAACCCCAACTGCCCAGCATTCGGCGAGCTGATGAGCCGATGATCATCGAAACTTCCTCCGGCACATGATTCCCGGCATCACTGAAGCCAGGGTGCGTTACTTCGGCCCGGATGCGGTAGCACGAAATCGCGAGCCACAACAGTGGCGGCGGACGAACCTGGCGGTTCGCCGCTCAGCTGGAGCGCGTAGCCTCGCAACGTGGGCTTCTCAGATTTCGTGGTGTCTCCGAACCAGCTCGATCTTGAGATCTACGAGATCGAGAACCAAGCGCTGGATCGCCAGGGGGCAGTCCTCGCTGCCATGCGCGAAATTGCTCCGTGGTCCAACGGCACGATGGTCGACCTCGGTTGCGGGAGCGGTTTCTGGCTCCCCGTGTACCGCGACGCAACGACGGTCATCGGAGTCGAACCCGACGAACGGCTCGTCGCTGCGGCCCGGCAACGAGTTCCCGGCATGGACGTGCTGCACGGGTCGGCCGAGCACATCCCGCTCCCGGACGCCTCGGTCGACGTCGTCCACGCCCGGTTCGCGTACTTCTTTCCGCCAGACTGCGAACCTGGCTACGACGAAGTCATGCGTATTCTGCGTCCGCACGGCACGCTGGTGGTCGTCGACAACGATCTTCGACACGGCGAGTTCGCCGAACTCGTTGTGCGTTCCAGTTGGGCTGAGCCACAGGGAACGGCTTCGACCACCGACGCCTGGTGGCACGAACGAGGAGCATCGCGAACAGAGATCATGAGCGACTGGACGTTCGACTCGCGAGGCGACATGGAGGCTGTGCTTCGGCTGGAACTTCCCGCCGACATCGTCGACCCGTGGCTTGCCGAGCACCCCGACAGGCTTCACATCACCTACGGGTACGTCCTGTTCGCCGCCGTGAAGCCGAAACCCTGACGACCGGCGAGGGCGCTCGATAACGAACGCACATAGTCACGACACGACCGAGGCTCGACGCGCCGCATCACGGCCCAAGCGTTGCGCCGCACTATCACGGGCGTGTTCGCCGGAGGCGCGGGACTGGGGGGTCGTGCGGCAGTCGCCCCGGGGTGTGCACCGACTGATGTCGCGGTCACGCGGTTTGGTTGATGAAGGTGTCGAGGTTCGTTGGGGTTGGTGTCGATCGGTCCTTTGTGATGGTGTTGGCGAGTTGGTTGGCGAGGTCGTCGATGTTGAGGTGGTTGGGGTCTGCGGCGGTTGCTCGGTCGGTGCGTACGAGGTCGGCGGCGATGGCGATTTGGTCGGTGGACATGGGGAGCAGGATTTGGTGGGTGCCTGCGGCGAGGGCTTCTTGGACTGATCCGTTGCCTGCGTGGTTGATGATGCAGTGGGCGTGTCGAAGCAGCGCTACTTGCGGGATGCGGCGGGCGAGGATCCAGTCGTGGGGGATGGGGCCGAATGTCGCCGGTTCGTGGTGGCCGATCGCCACGACGGCACGCGCGCCGACACGGTCGACGGCGCGCATCGCCGCCGTGAGGACGTCGTGGCGGTGGACGAGGAACGTGCCGAGCGCGATCACAACCAGCGGTCGGTCGCCCGCCATCACGTGGTCGAACTCGGGAGGCAGCAACTCGTGGCGAACGAGCGGGCCGAGATCCAGGTGCGGTTCGGGAAGACGGCCGAGGCGGGCCGGATCATGCAGGTCGGTTTCCCAGTGGTAGGCGACGTGTTCGCCGTGCACGGCGAAGGCATCGTCGACGGCGGCCACGTTGGTCGTGAGCCGGCGGAGGGCCTGATTGAACGATTCGGTCACTTCGGCGTTGACCGTGGTGATGGTCGAGGTCAGCGCTGCCAACTCGGCCGGATCGGCGTGGAGCGTGTCGGGCCACGATGAGGCGTTTCCGTAGTGTTCGCCGGCGATGGGGAGTTGCGTTGGATGTCCTGGCACGATCGTGGTGAACCGGCGTCCGCTGGCGAGCACGCCGAGTGTCGACACGAGCGACACCTGATCGGCGAGGATCTGGTCGGGGTTGATGTCATCGAGCAAAGCCATGATGTTGCGGCCCACATCGACGGGGTTCCACAGCAGTTCGCGGCCCCGTTTGGTCGCTTGGAACGACAGGGTTTCGACGAAGCCGCGGCGTGTCGCGTCGATGAAGGCGTCCAACGAATTGGGATCGCTCGGGTCGTGGGTGGCTGCGGCTGCCAGACCGTCGTTGCTGCCGGCGGCCAGGTCGAGTCGGCGCCACTCGAGGCCGTCGCGTTCCACGAGCGGGCGCATGGCCAGACCGGTCGCGACGATGACTCGTTCGCCTGAGCGGTGCAGAGCGGTCGCGATGACCGCGAGCGGTTGATAGTGCGAGAAGAAGTCCGGGGAAATGACGACGGTGGTCACCGTGACCTCAAACCGCAGCAGCGACACCAACGGCGTCGTACGCCGAGAGCAGGGCGTCGCCGTAGGCATCGATCGTGTAGCGCTGTTCCACCATCGTTCTGGCAGCGGCGGCGCGGCCGTCAACGCCGTGGAGTGCCTTCGCGCGCAGGATTGCCGCAGCGAGGTCCTCGTCGGCGCCGACGAGCACGCCGGTCGTGTCGGCTTCCACATAGGTGGCCGGTCCGCCTTCTTGGGGTGCAACCACCGGGAGCCCGGACGCGAGCGCCTCGAGAACCGCCAGCCCGAACTCTTCCTTCGCGGCGCCGTTCACGTACACACCGCCAGGTGCGATGCGATCCCCATCCCCACGCACCGCTGTCGTGAGGATCTGTGCGATCACCGCTGGTTCGCGAGCACCGAGCAGCACCACGCCCGGCCCAGCAGGGTGCCCGCGGACGAGTTCAGTGATCTCGGCGAGTATCTGGGCCTCCACCGGATTGGGACGATCGAGGTCGCCGCCGACGATCACCAGATTCGTCGACGCTGTGAGCTGCTCGTTCGACAACCAGTCGCGCACCACCCGAGTCACACCCTTGGCCGGATGCAGCCGACCGACCGACACAACCATGACGCGACCGAGACGCTCGGTGGGCAACCGGCTCGCGATCTCCTCCACAACAGGCGCAGGGCACGGGTCAGCAACCGCGGCGTCGATGCTCGCCAGGTCGATCCCTTCCGCAGCGATCGTCGAACGCCGATCGAGGAACTCCCGATCGACCCCCATGACCCTTTCGATCACAGCGTTGACATCGCGTCGAGGGAACAACACCAGATGATCGGCCTGCCCGACCAACCGCTCAACCATCCGCGCACGGAACCACAAATGCTCGTCGGAATCGACGATGCCGAAGTTGTCGCGGGTGATCGAGCCAGCGGCCTGTCGCTGAGCGATTGGCCCGTGAGGATCGGGGGCACAGGTGAACACCACACGTATTCCCAGACGTCGAGCAACACTCGCCGCCCCAAGCGTGCCGACATCAGCCATGCGCAGATGCAACACGTCAAGCCGTGGTCGACGCACGAGCGCGCGTTGGAGACCTCGCTCCACCATCAGCCGAAAATCCCACTCCGACGCCAACGCCGGCGGCTGGCGAAGCGGACCGAAACTCACCGACGCGAACCCCTCATTACCGAAATCGGGAACCAGCAACGACGCGAGCTCACCATCGGGTGACGACCGACCGATGGACACCACCGAGGACACCCCGCTGCGAGCGGCCAACACGTGACTCACCGACACCAGCAGATTCGCGATGCCACCGGTGTCCCCAGCGCCCGCCTGCGACAATCGACCATCCAACTCGCCCGTCAACGTCAACTGCCCGATATGCAACCCGCGTCGGCCAGACAGGTCGCCGTCGACGTCGCCACGCACCACGTCGAACAGTGCAAGCAGTGCCGAGGTCGCGAGCGGAGACGACTCGTTCGCAAGCGTCAACAACGCCCGCTGAACCCTTTGGTCGCGATCGCCACCAAAGGAGTTGACCGCCGCGACCCGAACATCGACCCCTTCGTCCCGATCCAGGACAATCTCGAGCAATCTGTCACGAGACCAAGCCGAGTCGACCTGGCTCAAGGTGTCCACGAGCCGACGACGCACCACGACATCATCGGTGACACCCAGACAGTCGATGACCGCCCCACCGATACCAGCAGGATCGCTGCCCGCCCAACCCGCAAGCGTGCGCTGAGCGACCATCGCTGTCAGATCCGATCCCGAACCATGCAACGAAATCAAACCGGAGACCGCACGGCGTTGGGGTCGACGCGCCGACAACGCCCACGCCGCGTGTTCGCGTATCCACGAACGAGGATCATGCAGAGCGTCGACCAGCACATCGTCGACATCAACCGACGACACCGCTGCCACGCCATGAACCGCGCTGATTGCCACCAGCGGATCAGCATCCCCGACAGCGCCGATCAGCGCCCGGGTATCCGCTGGCGAGGCCATCGCCGACGCCACACGGAGCTGCTCCGCGACCCTCAGCCCGGTCACGACATCGGGCTCAGCAGCCAGGTCGAGCAACATGCTCCTCATCGAAGAGATGTTCGGTACCGAGGGCTCCACGGATGGCCCAGAGCCACCCGACAGCTCACCCCACGAGCCAAAACGCACCCCAGTCACCCCCGCACCGTACCGGTCTATTGCGAACAGGTCGCATCAAGCGACGAACTCACCGGGTTCATTGTTCACCCAACCCAAAGATGCCAGCCTCCACTGGCACTCCCAGCTGACACCCCCACTCGATAACGCGCCCGCAGAATCACCGTTGCAGACGGCCACGCCGCGCCGCACTGCGGCCCAAGTCATGCACCCGATAATCCCGGCGGCGACGGCGTTGTCGCATTGACGCGAGCGTGGATCGAGCCCTACTCCTCGGAATCTGGCTTCTTCGGGGCCCAGATTCATAGTTCGGAGTTATCGACCGGCATGATTCAGGTGCGAGGGTACGGGAAACGCGATGCACGTGAAGTTCAGCCGTTGAACACGGCCCTCGCCCGATTCGTCGGTTCTCAAGGCGCAGGCCAACGACTGCGCCGATCGATCACCCTACGGAGGGGTCTCCCACCGTTGGGCGGTGGCACTGCGACGAAGACCCTCCCTGGTCGTTCGCGGTGGGCGTCGCCCGCAGGTTGCAGGTGACCTATCGACCGTACTCAGGGCCGCCGTACCGGTGGTGCGACAAACCCGGCAACGGACCTGGTGTGGCGGGGCGCGTTGTCGCAGCGAGCGCGCGGACGAAGTTCCGGCCAGCGGAGGGATGGTCCCAACGAGTCGATCGAATCGCGAGGCGCACAGATTGGTGCCGTTCGAGATCGCTGGTGCTGCGAGCGAGGGCGGCGATCACTTCGTGGTCGTGGCCGTTGAGAGCGCTCGCGACGGCGGGTGGAAGTTGGGGTCGGACTCGCTCCCACCAGTCGGCGGCTGCTCGGGTGCGGCGGTCGTCAGCGCGACCGGCTTGGCGGGCTGGCGTGCCCGCCTTCCAGTCGGTGCGGACGCTGTGGGCGGAGCGTTGACCGTCGCCAGTCCGCGTGATCGCGTCGGCGAAAGCCTGAGCCGCGGTGCGATCGCCGAGGTCGAGTTCCGCGTGGTCGTGGCCGTCGGTGATGACATGCGCCGTGTTGTGGCGTCGTCCTCGAGTCATACCGACGTAGACGGCAGCGCTCGATGTGCGCGGCGTCACGACAACGTGGCCGGTGTCGGTGGTGCGGCCCTGGGCGCCAGCGATCGTGGTGGCGTAGGCCAGCACCACGTCGGCGGTGACGTAGTCGCGAGTGAGGGTCACAGTGGCCCGGCGGGTCAGGCTGACCGCCTGGATCTCGCCGTTGGCGGAGCTTCCGGTGATGCGCCACACGTCGCGGTTGAGGACTCGGGTTCGGTCGCTGGTGGTGAGTTCGCAGGTGTTGCGGCGGGTCTGGATCGCGTCGCCGACGTGGAGCGGGTTGCCGTCGGCACATGCATCGCTGACGCGTTCGCCGAGCCGATCGCCGACCCGCAGCAACTCCTGGCAGCGGCCCGACAGTGCTGCCGCGGCAGCTTCGGTTTCGACGACGATCACGGCGTCGAGGCCGTCGACGTTGTCAGCGAACCAGGCGTCACACACCGACACGATGGCCTGCGCAGCGAGCGATCCGACGATCCGTCCACGCTGTTCGTACTCGGCTGCGACCTTGGGATCGTGAGCCCGGAGTCGCTTCGATGCCGTGCGCTCCCACTCCTCCCGGAAGCGGCGCACGGCGACGAGTTCGACCGCGCTCGGCTTGGCGGCCAAGTCGCGCAGCAGA
>DASQFE010000262.1:0-2463 GCA_035633295.1 Ilumatobacteraceae bacterium
TGGGGCCCGTCAGGTTGGTTCACCGATCCGGTACTCGCCGGCGGTGGCGCGCTGATCGACATGGGCATCCATGCCATCGACACCGCCCGCTTCCTACTCGGCGACCCCGAACCCGACCGCGTGACGGCGTCGATCGGCTACGGCGAGTTCGGCGATTATCCGGTCGACGACGACGGCGTGGTGACGATCGACTGGGACGGCGGCGTGCGGTCGACCGTGGAGTTCGGGTGGTGGCAACCTCGCCTCGGTGGCCTCGAAGCCGACACCGAGGTGCTCGGCACCACCGGCACCGACCGCATCTGGACGATGCCGCTCCCCCCGCCGAGCGACTACATCCACTGCTCGGTCCCGATGTACCGCGCCCAGCTCGCCGACGTCGTTGCCGCGTGCCGAACCGGCACCGATCCGATCGTCTCCGCCGCCGTCGGCCGCACCGCCCTCTCCATCGTCGAGCAGGCCTACCGCTCCGCCACCACCCAACCTCCAAAGCGATGAGCGAGCGGCCCACATCCCGGCCCTTCGCTCATCACTCGGGTGGCGGGGCGATCAGGCGAGGCCGAACTCGGCGAGCTCGACCGGGCGGCGCTCGTCGATCGAACGGTGCGCGGCGGCGCCGGTGGCGACGGCCCACATGCCTTCCGTGACGGTCACCGCCGCTGGTCGGCCCGCGCGGATCGCATCGGCGAGCGCGAGGTGCTCCATGTAGCTGGCCCCCTGGTGGAAGTCGGGATACGGCACCCGAGGGTCCATCGGCGCCCGTACTTCGCGGACGCCACCACCGGGGTGCGAGCCCGGCTGTCCGGCGGCCGATCGCTCGCCGAGCCACACCACATCGCCGGGCACCGTGGCCTCCATCTTGGCGAGGTCGCCGGTGATCGTGATCTCCTGCTCGAAGCGACCACCTTCGGCGAACATGCACAGGTCGAGCGCACCGCGTACGCCGTTGGCGAACTCGACGATCACGAACGCGTTGTCGAGGATGTCGGAGCGCTCCCGACGACCGTCGATCTCGTAGACCTCGTCGAGGTGGTTGACGTCCTGGCCACCGCTGGCCATCACTCGCACCGGGTGCGCGCCAGCGGCGAGGTGCATCAGGTCGAAGAAGTGGCAGCACTTCTCCACGAGAGTGCCGCCCGTATTGCGGGTGAAGCGGTTCCAATCGCCGACTTTCTTCAGGAAGGGGAACCGGTGCTCGCGGATCGACACCATGCGGGTCGTGCCGCACACGCCGGTGGCGAGCTGGTCGAGCATCGTCGCCGGTGTCGGCATGAAGCGATACTGCAGGCCCATCCACGTGATGGCGTTGCGACGGTCGGCGGCCTCGACGACCTTCAGACAGTCCTCGACCGTGGTGCACAACGGCTTCTCGATGAGGACGTGCTTGTCGCCGGCCAGCGCATCGGCGAGCACGGCCGCATGCGTGAAGTTGGGTGTCGTGATGACCACGGCGTCGACGTTCGGATCGGCGAGCAGGTCGAGGTGATTGCTGTAGGTGGCGACACGCGCCTTCGCCTCCGCGCCTCCCGGTCCGGCCTCGACACAGCCGAGCCCCCAGTCGATGCTCGTGGCAACCGGATCGGCGAGCGCCACGACCTCGGCCCCCTCGATGTGGTTGAGGTCGAGGATGTGTTCGCCGCCCATCATCCCGCTGCCGATGATCCCGTACCGGATCGTGTCCGTCATGGTGTCGAAGGTACCCGACCGTCGAACCTCCCATGTTTCCACGAACTGCGCGACTCCGCTTGACCCATCATCGACGTACACCGCAACCCACCGGCCCATCGCGTAGCCTGCTCCGATGACCGATCTCCTGATCGAATCGACCGTGCTCGAAGACCGGCTCCGGGCGGCGTTGCCGACCGATGTCGACTACGCATCGGCCCGGCTCGTCGACGAACGCACCGAGCACCTGAGCGTGCGCCGCAACGAACTCGAACCGGTGTTCAACGAGTTCGACACCGGTGTCATGATCTCGATCTGGAACGGCGGGGGCCTCGGCTATGCGGCCACCACCGACCTCAGTAGAGCGGGCCTCGCCGCCGCAGTCGAGCGCGCCCGCTACTGGGCCGGCGTAACAGCCGGCGCAATGGTCACCACCGCGGCACCCACCAGTCATGCAACGGGCACCTACGCCTCGCCCGTCGAGGTCACCTGGGACACGTTGCCGCTGAACGACCGGATCGAACTCCTGCACCAGCAGTCGCGGTTGCTCGGTGTCGACGAGCGAATCGTCAACTGGGGCTCGTCGCTCGTGCGCCGCGACGTCGACCAGCTCCTCATCACCACCTCCAACAGTGGCGACGCCGGCCGTATCGAACAGCGCTTCCGGTTCGTCTACCCGAGCCTGCACGCCACGGCAAACGAAGGCACCAACACCCAGACCCGCACGTTCGGGGCCACCGCATTCTGCGGCCAGGGCGGCGCCGACGTACTCGGCCGGTTCGGCTTCGGCGACGCGGCGTC
>DASQFE010000263.1:0-3316 GCA_035633295.1 Ilumatobacteraceae bacterium
TCTCGAGCAACGAGATTGGATGTCCAGCAGCAACCAACGTCACGGTGGCGTCGGCGAGCGGGCTCACTCTGACCGTCGCTGCCAATGCGACGTCGCCGACGTTGTCAATCGTCGACGTCGTCTCGATGGATATCAATGCATCGGACCCCTGCCAAGGAGTGACGTTCACGATTCCGATGACCCTGACGGGTACTCAGAACTAAGGGAATCATGTCGGTACGAACAGCGGCGGTCGCGGTCCTCGCGACCGCCGCGTTCGTCGTTCTGCCGACCCACCAGACACTTGCAGCCTTCTCGGCAGATGGTGTCGGATCCGGGCTGACGGCGTCGGCGTCGATCCCATCATCGGCGGCTCCGAGCGCAACGGTGGTGGGGCGTGACGTGACGGTGTCGTGGCCGACGACCACCCTCTCGTCTGGGGTTCCGGCCGAGGGTTACACCGTTCGGCGTTACGACACATCGAACGCGGCCCAGACGGTGCTCGCCGACTGCATCGCACCCGCCTCGACGTCGTGTGTCGAGAACAACGTTCCCATCGGAACGTGGGTGTACACCGTGCAAGCCCGGACGGGATCCTGGACGGGACCCGAGGGCCTGGCGAGTGCAGCCGTCACCGTGGCAACGTCGACGTTCGTGCTCGACTCCACCGCGCCGATCACGGCCCTGCCCGCCGTCGTCACCGGCACGATCAACAACTTCCTCCTCGGCGAATCCGTCACGTACCACCTCGACTCCCCGACCGGGCCGGCGCTGGCTGGATCCCCCTCCGTCGTGGCGAGTTCCACGTCCATGCCGGTGAGCGTCACCGTGCCGGCCGGCACCACCGACGCCCCGCACAGCGTGTTCGTGGTCGGCTCCGGCGGATCGATTGCTTCCGCCGCGATCGACATCGTCATCCCACCGGTGCTGCAGTCGATGGCGATGCGCGACATCGACAGCAACGGCAAGGTCGACACCGTCACCGTCGTCTTCGATGACACGCTGGCCGGGTACTCCGCAGGCCTGGCGCCCTGGACGTTGGCCAACGTCCCCTCCGGTGGAACCCTGTCCGGCGTGACGGTCAGCGGGAGCACTGCGACGCTGTCGATCGCGGAGGGCCCTGGAGCGGCAAACACGGCCGTCGGTGCATTCACCGTCGCACTCGCGTCGAACCCGGCGGGGGTCCGTGACATCTACGATCACACCTCCTCGTTCGCGCCGACCGCACCAACAGACCTCGCAGCCCCGGCTGCGCAGGCCCTCACGATGCAGGACACGAATGCCAACGGCAAGGTCGACCGGCTGACGATGACGTTCAGCGAGGCCCTCGCCCCCTACTCGGCCCCGAGCACCGTCTGGAGCCTGGCCAACGTTCCCAGCGGCGGTTCACTCGGGGCGGTCACCGTGACATCGCCGACGGTCAGTATTGCAGTCACCGAAGGTGCCGGCGCCGCCAACACCGCCGTGGGCTCGTTCACGGTCACGTTGGCGCCGAACGCGGACGGCGTGCGCGACGCTGCCGGGAACCTCTCGTCGTTCACGAAGGCACCGGCCGATGGTGCCCGACCGATCCGTCAGTCGCAGGAGATGTTCGACGACAACCGCAACGGCAAGATCGACCGCGTGCTCGTCACCTTCAGCGAAGCACTCGCCCCGTTCTCCGCGCCGACCTCGTTCTCACTGTCGTCGGCGCCCTCCGGAGCGACCCTCAGCACCGTCGGAATCAGCGGAACGCAAGCAACTCTCGCGCTCAACGAGGGCACCGGTGCCGCAACGACGGCCGTCGGGGCATTCAGGGTCACACTGACGAGCAACGCAGCGGGAATCCGCGACGCGAGCGGCAACCTGGCCAGTTACGCAGCAACGGCGCCGACGGACCGGGCTGCTCCCGCGCTCGTCACCCTGAGCGCGTTGGACAACAACGGCAACGGCAAGGTCGACCGGGTCACGGCATTGTTCAGCGAAACTCTGCAGGCGTACACAGCCGGCACGGCACCCTGGACGCTCGCCAACGTTCCTTCGGGCGGGACACTGGCCAGGGTGACCAGGGCGGCCTCCACACTCACGCTGACGCTCACCGAGGGACCCGGTGCGGCCAACACATCGATCGGCACGATGACCGTTGCCATGGCGAGCAACCCTGCCGGAGCCCGCGATGCGCTCGCCAACCTCGGCAGCTTCGCGGCGACAGCCCCGCTCGACAGGGCCAAGCCGGCCGCCGTCACCATCACCGACACGAATGGGTCGACCGACGGACGCGTCCAGCCGGGCGACACCGTGGTGATCACGTTCAGCGAACCACTTGCTCCTGCTTCAGTGCCCGGTTCGACAACGGTCACCTTGACCGATCCGACCGGCACAGGCAACGACACCCTCACGATGCTCGGGGTGAGTAACGCTGCCCGCAGCCTGGGGTCCAACAACTACATCACACTCGATACGGGAGTCGCGTCGTTCGCCGGCTCTGCGGTCACGCTGGGCAACTCCAATCGGACCGTCACCGTCACGATCGGCGCGTCCTGCACCGGAACCGGGTGCGCGGCGATCGGGCAACAGCTCACCAATGCGAACTACTCCTTTGTCGCCGCCCCCACGCTCACCGATACCACTGGCAATACTGCCGCGACGGCCGCGCGGACGCAAAGCATCCGACTGTTCTGACCATCCGGCCGTCGTCGAGAATCGATCGCCTACATTCATCGGGGAATGACGACGAACCCGAACGACGAGGCACAGCGGGTTCGTTCACTGAGCCGGGCCCATCGGCCCTGACGCCCACGTCGGTCGATCTGTACGGTCGATTCGAGGAGGTGCTGCCATGGACTTCGAGGTCTCGGAACAGATGGAAACCATCTTGACGATGGTCCGTGAGTTCGTCGACAACGAGCTCGTGCCGATCGAGGGCGAGATGCTGCACGGGTCACCCGAGACCGTGCTGGAGTTGGTGGTCGCTGCCCAGGCCAAGGTTCGCCAGATGGGGTTGTGGGCGCCGAATCACCCGGAGGAGTTCGGTGGCCTCGGGTTGTCGATGATCGATCACGGTCTGCTCAGCGAGGCGCTCGGGCGTTCACCACTCGGGCACACGGTGTTCGGATCGCAGGCGCCCGATGCGGGCAACATCGAGATCCTGCACCTCCACGCCACCGACGAGCAACGCGAGCGGTTTCTGCGCCCGTTGGTCGAGGGGACGATTCGCAGCTGCTTCTCGATGACCGAACCGGAGACGGCCGGCTCGAATCCGCTGCTGTTGGAAACCACAGCAGTCAAGGACGGTGACGACTACGTCATCAACGGCCAGAAATGGTTCACGTCGTCGGCCGACGGCGCGTCGTTCGCG
>DASQFE010000264.1:0-4466 GCA_035633295.1 Ilumatobacteraceae bacterium
ATCTCACCACCGCCGGGTGGCTTCCAGTGAGCCCACTTCTGCGAACCGAACGATGCTGCGGTGACCCACCGTTGCGCCGGTTTCGGAACGAGGTAGCCGCTCACGCCCCGCAGACGCTCGGGCCACTGATCGGCCGCGACATGGAGTGTCACCATGATCACGTCGGCGGTCTCCGCCCGCGCAAGCAGCGTTGCCGCCTCCGGCGCAGCCTCGGCAAGGAGCACGCCCGTCACACGGGCGGGCGTGGCGAGGATCACGGAATCGAACACGTCAGTGCCGGTCGCTGTGTCGGTGGTGAGGCGCCAGCGACTGTCGGCGGTCGGTACGCACGATCCGACTGTCACGCCGGTCACGACGGCGCCGCCCCCAGCGCGGACTGCCTCAGCCGTCGCCGCGGTGAGCGCCGACATGCCGCGGCGGGGAGCCGCAAAGATCGGGCCCGCCGAGGCCGTCGCGGTGCCCAGAGCGCTGCGTTGGCGCCGTGCGGCCAACAGCAGGCTGCGGTTGTTCTGGGCCAAAGCCGCGAGCTGCGGCACCTCGGCGAGGCTGAATCGGTCGGTGTCGGTGGCGTAGATACTGCCGACAAGTGAGTCGACCAGACGTTCGTGCACTTCGTTGCCGAACCGAGCCCGCATGTACTCGCCGATCGAGTCGGTGTCGGTGGAGGTGCGGGGCAGGAACGGTTCGAGCGCAGCGCGCGCCTTGCCCCTCCATGACAGCAGGCCGGTGGCCGCCAGCGGTCCGAGACGTCCCGGAACGCCGAGCAGGAGCCCGTCCGGGATCGGGTGGAGCGTGTCGTACCAGATCGCAGCACCGACCCCCTCGGGCGACACGAGGTCGTCGCCGAGACCGACACGGCGTGCGAGTGCGACCGCCTCTGGAACCCGGGCAAGGAAGGCGTCGGCACCCTCGTCGACGTGCGCAAGGCCGGCGAACGGGCTCGTGTCGATGCGACCGCCGACGCGATCGGCGGCGTCGAACACCACGATGTCGGCGTCGTAGTCGGCATCGATCACGGCGAGTGCCGCGGCGAGACCACTGATCCCTGCCCCGACGACCGCCACGCGTGGAAGCATGGTGGTCAACCTTCGACGGCGGCGATCACCCGCGCGGCGAGGGCTGCCATGATCGTGGGGTCGGCGTTCACGCACGCCGTGCGGTCGAAGGCCAAGCCGCGCGCCTGGGCGCGTTGGGCTGCTTCGATGTCGAGGTCGTAGAGCACTTCGAGGTGGTCGGCGACGAAACCGCAGGCGCACACGATCACGCCGGCAACGTCGGCGTCGGTGCCGAGCTCGTCGATGACGGCGAGGATGTCGGGGCCGATCCATGGCTCGGGGGTGCGGCCGGCCGACTGCCATGCAATCTGCCAGTCGTCGCCCTCGGCGAGGCCGACCGACGCAGCGATCGCCTCTGCTGTCGACCGCAGCTCGTCCGGATAGGGATCACCTCCATCGATGATCCTCTGGGGCAGCGAGTGAGCGGTGAACAGCACCCGCACCCGGCCACCGGTTCGTTCGCGCATGGCGCTGACGCGGGCGGCAAGATCGTCGGCCAGGAATGAGACGAACGCCGGCTCGACCGCCCAACTCTCGATGCCAATCACCTGGGTCGACCCACCGACATCGCCAACACCCTGACGGGTGCGATCGAGGTACTGGCCGATCGAGTACGACGAGTAGTGCGGTGCGAGGACCAGCCCGACGATGGTGTCGAACCCTTCATCGGCGAGTCGGCCCGCTGCAACCTCCACCTTCGGATCGGCGTGCTTGAGGCCGAGCGCCACATGGAACCGGCCGGGCGAGGCAGCGTCGAGCGCCGCCTGGAGAGCGTCGCGCTGGGCCTCGGTGAGTTGCGCCAGCGGGGAGATGCCCCCGATGGCCTCGTAACGTGCCGTCAGGTCGGCCAGGGCCTCGGGCGTCGGCGGGCGCCCACGACGAATGTCGGTGTAGTACGGCTCGATTTCGTCGGCGTGACGCGGCGTCCCGTAGGCCATGAGGAGCACAGCGACGTCGGGCTGGGCTGCGCTCACGGCGTAACGCTCGTGCGCTCGTGGACCAAGTCAACAATGGCCTTCAGCACGCCCGGATCGGTTTCGGGGTTGACGCCGTGGCCGAGGTTGAAGATGTGCCCGGGATGCTGGGTTCCGTCGGGGAGTTCGTTGTCACGCAGCACCTGATCGGTGCCGTCGAGGGCGGGCTCGACTCCGGCGAGTACGAGGGCCGGGTCGAGATTTCCCTGAATGACGACATCGTCACCGAGGCGTGCTCGGGCATCACGGATCCGGGTTCGCCAGTCGAGGCCCACCACCGTCGGGCCTGCCTCATGCATCGATTCGAGGAGATGATCACAGCCGATCCCGAAGTGGATCCCCGGCGAATCGGGGTGGCGGCGCTCGAGCTCACGGAAGACGCGGCGCGAGTGGGGCAGTACATAGCGGTCGTAGTCACGACGGCTGAGTGATCCGGCCCACGAGTCGAACAGCTGGAACGCTGCGGCGCCGTGTGAGAGTTGGGCGTCGATGAAGGTGATCGCCGATTCGGCGAGACGTTCCATCAGGTCGTGCCACAGCACCTCGTCGGTGTGGATCAGAGCCTTGGTGTGGCGGTAGTCCTTGCTCGGGCGTCCCTCGATGAGGTAGCTGGCGACCGTGAACGGCGCCCCGGCGAACGCGAGAAGCGGAACGTCGAGCTCGGCGACGAGGCGTTCGACGGTGGCGATGACGTAGTCGATGTCGTCGAATTCGAGTGGACGCAGTCGTTCGACGTCGTTGCTCGACCGCAGCGGATGCTCGGCAACCGGACCGGTGCCCGGCGCCACGTCGATGCCGAATCCGACGGCGTGGGGGGCCACGACGATGTCGCTGAAGAGCACCGCAGCGTCGACGCCGTAGCGACGCACGGGCTGCATCGTGATCGCGGCGGCCAACTCAGGCTGCTTGATGGCATCGAGGATCGAGCCCTCACCACGAATGGCGCGGTATTCGGGAAGCGATCGTCCCGCCTGGCGCATGAACCACACCGGGGTGTGCGGGCCGCGCTCGCCGTGTGCGGCCGCCAGGAATGCGCCGGCGCCGCTCGCTGCGGGCGCATCGTGGTGCTCCACGGCCGTGTTCATCGGCGTCACGCTACCGCCGGGTCGGGCGCGGCCCGAGATCGTGTGTCGCATGGTCTGCCCGAGCGCAACCCCACTTTGCGTGACAGTTCGGTTGGGACGGGCCAACAGATGTGTCACGCAAACAGTTGGGGGCGGGTGTCGAGCTGGCGCCGAGTCGTGAGTCGAGCTGGCGCCGATAGCATTTATTGACCCGATATGACCCAGCAGCACCCCGATCTCGCTGACGAACAGGCCTACATCGACCACGCATACGAGTGTCTGCGTGTCAGTCGTGAGCATGCGTGGCGGTTACGTGACCTCAACGAGGCCGACCTCGGGGGCACCTTTCAGGCCCGTTTCGAGCGCAACGCATTCGACGAGGCGTTACTCAAGCGCCTGGCCGACCTCGAACTCGGTGGCTCGTCGCTCGTGTTCGGCCGGATCGACCGGTCGGCGGAATCTCCCGACGCGGTCGAGAGTTTCCACATCGGCCGTCTGGCGGTTGCCGACGTGGACCGCGAGCCGGTGGTGGTCGACTGGCGGGCGCCGGTCGCCGAGCCGTTTTATCGTGCCACCGGCCGCGATGCGATGGGGCTGGTCCGACGACGGCACTTTGCGGTTGAAGGGCAGCGCTTGCTCGGTGTCGAGGACGAACTGTTCGGCGACGGCCATCTCGGACTCGGCCACGATGAGGGCCTCGACGGCACCTCGACCTCCGGCCCCGAGGGGCTGCGGGGCTACTCCACCCTGCTGGCGGCGCTCGAACGGGGCCGTACCGGCACGCTCGGCGACATCGTTGCGACGATCCAGGGTGAACAGGACGAGATCATCCGGTCGCCGCAACACGGCGTGCTCGTGGTCCAGGGCGGACCCGGCACCGGTAAGACCGTCGTTGCGCTCCACCGGGCCGCCTACCTGCTCTACACCTACCGGTTTCCGTTGGAGGACCAGGGAGTGCTGGTGATCGGCCCGAACCGAGTCTTCCTGCGCTACATCGAGCGGGTGTTGCCGTCGCTCGGCGAGGCCGGTGTCGAGCAGGTCGTTCTGTCCGACCTGGTCCCGGGCGTGCAATTCCAACGCCCCGACGACCGGCCGAACGCCGACAGCCCAACCGCCGCTCGCCTCAAGGGTGACGTACGGATGTCCGATGTCATCGATCAGGCGATCGAGGGCCGTGAGCGACCCTTGCGCGACGACCTCGTCATTCCGTTCCGTACCGGGTACGTCCGGTTGCGATCCGAGGAGTCGGCGCGGATCGTCAGGACCGCTCGTCGCCGCTTCCGTCGCCACAACAGCGGCCGCAAGTTCGTCGAGAACGAGCTCTGGTCGGCGCTCGCTTCCAGCTTCCACGATTCGGAGATCGGTCCACTCGC
>DASQFE010000265.1:0-3675 GCA_035633295.1 Ilumatobacteraceae bacterium
CGACATCAGCATGCCGATGTAGCGCATCTTGTGGACGGACACGCCGAGCGAGTCGGCGGCCGACGGGCGCTCACCGGAGAACCGTAGCCGCAGGCCGATCCGCATGTGCCAGAGCAGGTAGGTGATCCCGAAGAAGAGCGCCATGGTGATGAGGACGTCCCAGGTCACGGCAGTCGTCAGGCCCCTCGCGAGCCCGGCAGCGTCGGCGATGATGAACCAACCCTTCTCCTCGAACCACCCGAGTATGTCGGGACTCTGCCAACCGAAGAGGTCGCCGCCCGACAGGAACGGGACGGTGAAGGCGCCGATGTCACCCGAGTTGCCGGGCGACGACGTGACCGATCCGCCCTGCACGCCGACGAACAGCTCGCTGGCCATGAATCGCGCGATGCCGGGAGCAAGCAGGTTGATGGCGACACCGGCGACGATGTGGTTGACGCCGAACGTCGTGGTGGCGAGGCTCATCAGCAACCCGAAGAGCATCCCACCCACGATGCCGCCGAGGAGCGCCATCCAGGGTCCGAACTCCCAGCCCCACCAACCGGCGAAAATGGTGCCCATCACCATCATGCCTTCGATGCCGATGTTGATCGTGCCGCTGCGTTCGGCGACCAGTCCGGCGAGGCCAGCGAGAGCGATCGGTGCCGCGGTTCGCAGGCCGGCGCCGACGGTGCCGCTTGAGGTGAGGTCGGAGTTGTCGGCGATGAGACGCGCCGTCGACATCACTGCGATGCCGATCATGACCAGGGCGAAGATCCGCCAGCGCGTCGAATGGAATGACGACGGCCGGTCGGCGGTCTCGGCTGGTGTTGACTCGACCGTGGTCGTCATGACGTTGCTCCGATCGGCATCTGCGGGGCGAGCGGCGGCGGTCGTTCGTCTCGTGTCGCTGCGGCGGCGGCGGCAACGGCGGCGGCGTCGTTGCGGCGGCGCACGACTTCGTACGCGATGACGGCCGAGAGCAGGAAGGTGCCCTGCATGATCTTGCCGATTTCCGGCGGGATGCCGAGGGGTCCGAGGCGCTGCGTGGCTCGCTCGATCGTGGCCCACACGAGTGCTGCGGCCGCGATGCCCACGGGGTTGTTGCGGCCGAGCAGTGCGATCCCGAGCCCGGTGAATCCGATCGTCGTCGGGAACGCGTCGCCGTACTTCAGGAAGCTCGGATCCGCCAGGAGGAATGGCAGGCCGATCATTCCGGCGACGGCGCCCGACATGAACAGCGTGATGAGGACCATGCGTTTGGGGTTGACACCAGCGGACAGCGCTGCGTCGGGGTTCATGCCGGACAGGCGGAGCTCGTAGCCGAAGAGGCTGCGGTTGAGCAGGACGTGGTAGGCGACGCCAAGTGCGATGGCGAAGGGGAGAAACCCGAACAGTTCGACACCGGGAGCGAAGTTGAAGCCGAACAGTTCGATGATCCCGTTCATCGACGGCAGTCGGGCCGACTCCGGCATCACCTTCGTCTGGGCGACCAGGCCGCCGTTCTCCTTGTCGCGGAACACCTCCGAGAGCAGGAACGCCCCGAGCCCGACGGCGATGTAGTTCAGCATGATGGTGGCCACGACGACGTTGACGTTGCGGGTGACGTTCAGGATCGCAGCGATGAGCGCCCAGGTGCCACCGACGGCGACGGCGACGAGGAAGACGAACGCCACGTGGAGCGGCGGTGGCAAGCTCACCTCGGCGCCTGCCCACCCAGCGACGAGGGCGGCCAGGAGGTACTGGCCGTTCGAGCCGATGTTGAAGAGGTTCATCTTGAAGCCGATGGCGACCGCCACACCGGCGATGTAGTACGGAACGGCGGTGTTCACGATGATGACGACCGACTGCGTGGAGTCGATCGTCTTCCACATCTCTCGGAACGCCTCGACCGGGTCGTTGCCCGAGATCAGGAGCGCGAGCGACGAGATGAGGATCGCCACCGCTGCCGCAACGAGCGGGGCGAGCGAGGCTCGCCAGATCCGTTCGAACATCAGTGTGCCCCCGCTTTCGCTCCGGTCATGTACGAACCGAGTTCTGCCGGCGTCACCGTTGCCGGGTCGACCTCCGCAACCACCTGCCCTCGCAGCATGACGAGGAGACGGTCGGACAACCCGATCAGCTCCTCGAGATCGGCCGAGATCAAGACGGTGCCGAGTCCTGCTGCTCGGGCGTCACGCAGGATGTCCCAGATCACCGCCTGTGCGCCGACGTCGACGCCCCGCGTCGGATGGGAGGCGATGAGCACCTTGGGTTCTGCGGTCATCTCGCGACCGACGACGAGTTTCTGCTGGTTGCCGCCCGAGAGCGTGAAGGCGGGAACGTCGATGCTCGGGGTCCGGACGTCGAACTCGTCGACGATCGTTTGGGTCTGCTTCTTGGCGCCTGCCACGTTCATCCACGGACCCTTTGCGTACGGCGGGCGATGCTGGTGGCCGAGCGCCGCGTTCTCCCACACGGTGAACGGCATCACGAGGCCATCCTTCTGGCGGTCTTCGGCGATGTACCCGATGCCGCTGTCGCGCCGTTCGCGTGTCGACAGCCGCGCGATGTCGACGCCATCGACGAGAATCGTGCCCGTCGATGCCGTGAGCCCGACGATGGCCTTGACGAGTTCGCTCTGGCCGTTGCCCTCCACGCCGGCGATGCCCACGATTTCGCCGCGGTGCACCGTGAAGCTCACGTCGTCGACGACGTTGCGCGCTCCGGCCTCCGGGTTGGCGACCGTGAGCTCTCGGAGCTCGATCGCGATGACGTCGGTGACCGTGCGCTCGCGGGTCTCCGGCGTCGGGAGTTCGCTGCCGACCATCAGCTCGGCGAGGTCGTGCGACGTGACGGTGCTCGGATCGGCGATCTCGGCGACCGTCTTGCCCTGACGGATCACGGTGATCGCATCGGCGTGCTTGAGTACCTCGTCGAGCTTGTGGGAGATGAACACGATCGTCGCGCCCTGGGCGGTGAGTTCGCGGAGCGACGTGAACAACTCGTCGACCTCCTGGGGGACGAGCACAGCGGTGGGCTCATCGAGGATCAGGATCTTGGCGCCGCGGTACAGCACTTTGAGGATCTCCACACGCTGCTTGTCGCCCACACCGAGCTCGGAGATGACGGCGTCGGGGTCGACCTCCAGACCGTACTGCTTGCCGAGCTCGGCGATCCTCGAGCGCGCCGAGCGAATGTCGAGCGACACTGCCGTGCCCGGTTCCTGACCGAGGACGATGTTCTCCCAGACGGTCAGGTTGGCTGCCAGCATGAACGCCTGGAAGACCATTCCGATGCCCTCGGCGATGGCGTCCTTCGGTGACGAGAAGACCTCTTCCTTGCCGTTGACCGTGATGGTGCCCTCGTCGGCCTTGTGTGCTCCGTACAGCGTCTTCATCAGCGTGGACTTGCCTGCACCGTTCTCGCCGACGATGGCGTGCACGCTGCCCGCACGGACGGTGAGGTTGACGCCGTCGTTGGCGACCACGCCCGGAAATCGCTTCACGATGTCGGTCAGCTGGATCACGATCGGCGTCGAGTCGGGCCGGCGCCCGTCGACGTTGTCGTCCGTGCCGTTGGTCGAGGAGTTCGCGCCGTCGTCACTCATCGGGTGATTTCTAGTCGATCGGCGCACGTCGCGAGGAAGGCACGGGTGACGATCCTGTGCCGGGACGCGGCGATGCCCGCCCGGCGTGAGCCGAACGGGCATCGTCA
>DASQFE010000266.1:0-3739 GCA_035633295.1 Ilumatobacteraceae bacterium
GGCAGGAACAAGAGTGAGGTCGTCGCCCCGAAGACCATCACCCGGCGACTGCCGACCCTGGCGATGACCGGCCCGGTCAGCAACGTGCCGACAAGTCCACCCAGGCTCCCGATCGTGAGTACGAGCCCGAGCGTTCCGATCGAGATGCCGACCTGTTCGCGGATCTCCGGCAGACGCGGCACGATCGTCGCGTAGGTGGCGCCGTTGGAGAAGAACTGGACCGCCACCGACCGTAAGGCTCGCCGGTCGATCTCCTCCGTGGTCCCCGTTGCGGGAGCCGGCATGTTCACGACCGATCAGAGCGCGGCGAGGCGGTCGGGGGCGTCGGGGCCCGCGATGTCGATCACGGAGCGGACGGGTCGATCGTCACCGACGACCGTCGCGAGCGGGCCACCGCGAACGGCGCCCGAGGTGAGCACGACGAACTCGACGCCCGGATTCGTTTCGGCGACGACTGCGGCCTTGGCGATGGTGCGCCAGACCGCATCGAGCCGGGCCAGCCCGGGCCGCGCCGAAGTGTGTGCCCCCGCCAGTTCGAACAGGCGAACGACGCCATCGGGGCCTGTCGAGCGGAAGCTCACGATGACGCTCGGTGCGATGCGCACGGCTTCGGCAGTGTCGACGTAGCCCGCCGCGTCGAGCAAGTTGCGAGCCATCTCCTTGAGCGTGCGCCGGTCGCGGATCGGTGCGGGCACCATCGACTCGACCCGCTCGCGGGCCTGACGGACGTAGCCGGCGTCGGTGTCGTAGCCGACGTAGCGACGGCGGGTGTTCACCGCCGCCACGGCTGAGGTGCCACTGCCCATGAAGGGGTCGAGCACGACGTCGCCTTCGTAGGTGAACAGCTGAATGCACCGCTCGACGAGCGCAACCGGGAACGGGGCGGGATGACCGACGCGGGTGGCGCTCTCCGCGGGGATCTCCCACACGTCGAGTGTCGCCTCCATGAACTCGTCGCCCGGAATCGTCGCCACACCGGGTTTGGCGTGTGCGGCCGAGCCACGGCCGACGCGATCGAACCGGCCCTTACTCGCGATGATCAGACGCTCGGTGGTGTCGCGCAGCACGGGGTTCGCCGGCGACTGGTAGGAACCCCATGCACACGAGCCGCTCGCGCCGCGCTGCTTCTGCCAGATGACCTCGCCTCGCAGCAGCAACCGCAGGTCGTCCTGCAGGATCGTCGTCACGTCGGATGCCAGGCTGCGATACGGGCGACGTCCGAGGTTGGCGACGTTGACGGCAATCCGACCACCCGGTTCGAGCGTGCGAACACACTCGGCGAGCACGTCGCGCAGCATCGACAAGTACTCGATGTAGTCGCCCGGTACGTGCCCTTCGCCGAGCGCGGTTTCGTACTGCTTGCCGGCGAAGTACGGCGGCGAGGTGACGACGAGCGCGACCGATGCGTCGGGCACCTGCGACATCGAGCGGGCGTCACCGACATGGATGACGTCGAGTTCACCTGGCGCGCCGAGTTCGTCGTCGTCGCTGATCTCGGGCGCCGCGAAGCGGGCATAGAAGTCGGACGAGTCGTGCGACTCCCGCTTGCCGACGCCGAACGAGGAGGTGGACGTACCCATGGGTGTGGTGCGGTCAGCTTCCGAGGTCCAACGTCGGGTTGACACCGTCGGCGGCACGTTGCATGCGCTCGACCGGACCCTGGCGCATGTCGGGATGGGTCAGAATCCAGAACTGCCCAGCCTTGATCGCCGACACCACCTGGTCGGCGACGTCGCTGGCGGGAATGCCGGTCTCGACACCCGTACGGAGGAACTGGTTGATCAACTGACCGATGGGCGAGTCGATCGTCTCGGGTTCTTTGTCCATCAGATCGGTCTTCACGAAGCCGGGGCACAGCACGCTCGCGCTGACCGGAGATCCCAGTACCTGCAGTTCGAGGAACAGGCTCTCGCTGAGTCCGACGACAGCGTGCTTCGTGGCGAAGTACGGCGCGACGCCTGGTGCTGAACTCAGGCCGGCCATCGACGCGGTGTTGACGATGTGACCGGCACCCTGCTCGAGCATGATCGGCAGCACTGCGCGGATGCCATGAACCACACCGAACAGGTTGACGTCGACGACCCGGTGCCAAAGCTCCATCGGATCGGCCCAGGCGTCACCGACGCCACCGATGCCGGCGTTGTTGAACATCACGTGGATCGCGCCGAACTGCTCCAACGCGTACTCGGCGAGCGCGTTCACCTCTGCCTCAGCGGTGGTGTTGCAGACCATCGTCGCGACCTCCGCCCCCGATTCGGTGAGACGGGCCTCGACGTCGCGCAACTTCGGCGCGTCGATGTCGGCCAGGACGACCTTCATGCCTTCGGCGATGAACGCCTCTGCGACGGCCAGGCCGATACCGCTGGCGCCCCCCGTGATGACCGCGACGTTCCCGGGCGCGATGACGCGCTGTTCCTGCAAGTCGGACATCGCCCAAATCTAGAGCGACAGCTACCGTTGGCAGCGCCATGGCCTACCGCTACCTCTGGTCTCCCCTCCAGCTCGGCCCCGTCGAGGTGCGTAACCGGATCGTGTTCTCCGCGCACCTCACCAACTACGCGCGCAACGGCCTGCCGACCGATCAACACGCTGCGTACTACGCGGCGCGAGCCGCCGGCGGCACGGGGCTGATCATCACCGAGGAGCACTCGACCCATCCGACGGACTGGCCGTACGAAAAGCTGATCCACGGATTCCATCGCAGCGTGATCCCCGGCTACCGCAAGATCACCGATGCCGTGCACCGCCATCGGGTTCCCGTCTTCGCTCAGATCAACCACAACGGCGGGCAGGCGTCGTCGATGTTCTCGCGCCTTCCGGTGTGGGGCCCGTCACCAGTGGCCGACCCGCTCTTCCGCGAGGTGCCCAAGGCCGTCACCCAGGCCGAGATCGACGAGATCATCGCCGGCTATGCGCTCGTCGCCGAGCACTGCGCGGAGGGCGGCTTCGACGGTATCGAACTGCAGTGCTCACACAGCTCGATCGTCCGCGGGTTCCTCTCCCCCGCCACCAACCACCGCTCCGACGACTACGGCGGTTCGCTCGAGAACCGGACACGGCTGCTCGTCGAGATCGTCGCGGCGGTCCGCAAGGAGATCGGCAGGGGAATGGCGCTCGGTGTACGCATCTGCGGCGACGAGCTGATCGAGAACGGCACCACCGTCGACGACGCCGTGCGCATCGCAAAGATCGTCGAAGCCACCGGGCACGTCGACTACATCAACACTTCGATCGGTGTGGCCACGGCCAGCCTGTTCATGATCGAGGCGTCGATGCACATCCCGCCCGGTTACGCGATGTTCATCCCGTCCGCAATTCGCAAGGCTGTCGAGCTCCCTGTGGTGGGTGTGGGCCGGTTCAAGGATCCGCTGCAGGCCGAGCGGGCACTCGCCGAGGGCCACTGCGACCTTGTCGGGATCGTGCGCGGCCAGATCGCCGACGCCGACTTCGTGGCGAAGGCACGGGCCGGGTCGACCGACGAGACCCGGTTGTGCCTGTCGTGCAACCAGGAGTGCGTCGGGCGGATGGGGCTCAACCGTTGGCTCGGCTGCATCGAGAATCCGCGCACCGGCCGCGAGGCCGAGGGTGTCGGCACCGCGAAGCTCACCTCGAAGCCGAAATCGGTCATGGTGGTCGGCGCCGGACCGGCCGGCCTACAGGCTGCCATCGCCGCTCGTCGCAACGGCCACCAGGTGACGGTGTACGAGAAGGAACCGCTCGCCGGCGGGCAGGTCCGCCT
>DASQFE010000267.1:0-2370 GCA_035633295.1 Ilumatobacteraceae bacterium
GGCGGCGTCGCCGACAGGTGGATCGCCGCCAATTCGTAGAGCCCCATCACGTGATTGGTGATGACAACTTCCGCCGGAACCTCCGACAACCGGGCGCGCGCCTCGTTCATTTCCCGCTGGGCTGCAGCCAGAGCGTCGAGCTGATCGTCGTCGAATTCCGTGTCTGAGGTTTCGTCACTCACCTGCGCTACCCTACCGAGCACAATTGAGGCGAAGTGGGGGCAACTCCCACCTGGCCATGATGAGAATCGTGCGTCCAGGTCACAAGGCTGAGACTCGGCGGCATTGCCGTCTGGTCGCTCCGCGTGCGGTTCGCGTCGAGCGCCCACAATTCAGACACTGGGGAGGCCCATTGCACAGGAGTGATCAGCCATAGCACCGCGACAGGAACAACGTGGCGACCAGCACCGGATCAACGACCGCATCCGATCCCGAGAAGTCCGACTCATCGGACCGACCGGCGACCAACTCGGAATCAAGGCCGCTCCGGACGCGCTGAGAATGGCCAGAGGTCTCGAACTCGACCTGGTCGAAGTGGCCCCGAACGCCAACCCTCCCGTTTGCCGAATCATGGATTACGGCAAGTTCAAATACGAAGAGGGCCAGAAGGCCAAGGAAGCCCGAAAGAAATCCACCAACGTTTCGGTGAAAGAAGTGAAGTACCGGCCGAAGATCGGCAAGGGCGACTTCGACACCAAGACCCGCAACGTGATCCGCTTTATCGAAGAGGGCCACAAGGTCAAGATCACGTTGCAGTTCCGTGGGCGCGAAATGGCACACCCAGAGCTCGGATCGAAGATTCTCGATGACGTGCTCGAAGCGGTGGGTCCGGCAGCCAAAGTCGATACGCAGGCGCGACTCGAGGGTCGCAGCATGTCGATGACGCTGTCGCCCGACAAGCAGGCCCAAGAGGCAATGAAGAAGGCGGCAATCGAAGCCGAGCGCAAGGCCCTGGCCGAAGCGTCCGAGGCAGAGGCGAAGATGCCCGAGTTGATCGTCGCCAGCGAACCAGAAGAAGGAGTACCCGATGCCGAAGATGAAAACGTCGAAGACGGCAGCTAAGCGATTCAAGAAGACCGGCACCGGTCGTCTGCGTCACGAGCAGCAGAACAACCAGCACAAGTTCGAGTCGAAGTCGTCGTCACGCAAGCATCGCCTCGACCGCGATGCCGATGTGCACTCGACCGACGAGAAGAAGATCAAGCGCCTCCTCGCTCAGCGCTGAGAGGACCAACCGAGAAATTCATGGCGGGCCCCGCCCCGACTGAACGTTCCGAGGAGGAATTGAAATGGCACGTGTGAAGCGTGGTGTGGCGTCGAAGAAGCGCCACAAGAAGGTATTGAAGAAGGCCAAGGGCTATTACGGCAACAAGAGCCGTTCGTTCCGGGCCGCCAACGAACAGGTCATGCGGTCGGGCAACTATGCCTTCCGTGACCGTCGCGCCCGCAAGGGTGAGATGCGGCGTCTGTGGATCCAGCGCATCAACGCCGGTACCCGTCAGCACGACATGAGCTACAGCCGGTTCATCGCCGGCCTGAACGCCGCCGGCATCGAGGTCGACCGCAAGATCCTCTCGGATCTCGCCATCACCGACCCCGCCGCGTTCGGCAAGCTCGTCGAAGCAGCCAAGGGCGCACTCGCCTGAGTGCACTGGCGTTCAACAGCAACAAGGTTCAAGAACTGCGGCGCCTCTTGGGGCGTCGCAGTTCGCGTTACGACGAGGGTCGCTTCGTGGTCGAGGGCCCGGTGCTCGTCGCCGAGGCCGTGGCAGCGGGCTGGACCTTCGAGGCGCAGTTCGTCCCCGAGGGCTCCAACAGCGCCATCGACGGTGCCGGAGTGGTGTTCGAACTGGCCCAGGGTGTGTTCGAGCGTGTCGCGTCGACCGAGACACCACAGCCGCCCCTGGCAATCGTCGCGATGCCAGATCCGGCGAGCGCGTCGACCGATCCGATGCTTGCGGCTTCGTCGTTCGTGGTCGTGCTCGACCGGGTCAGCGACCCCGGCAACCTCGGCACGATCCTGCGCTCGGCCGAAGCTGCCGGCGCCGACCTCGTCGTGCTCACGCCGGGCAGCGTCGACCCGTTCAACCCGAAGGTGGTCCGAGCGTCCGCGGGAGCGCTGTTCCACGTCCCCGTCGTCATTGCAATGATCGAGGAGGTGGGCGCTGCCGGGATCGCACTGTTCGCCACGACGAGCCACAACTTCCCTGGACGCACGGTCACGCCGCACACCGACACCGATCTCACCGGTCGCATCGGCATCGTCATGGGCAACGAGGCTGCGGGTCTGCCGGATGACTGGAATGACCTCGTCGGCCCCGTGCGGTCATGGATCACGATCCCACATCGCGGCCGCAGCGAATCGCTCAA
>DASQFE010000268.1:0-1759 GCA_035633295.1 Ilumatobacteraceae bacterium
CGGGTTCGATTCCCGTCATCCGCTCTCGTGCGAAGGCGCTGGTAGATCGCCATTTTTAGGGAGGCCAGAGCCTCACGAACTGGCGAATCCGCTCGGCGTGCCACACCGGAATGGCACGAATGTGGCAGAAGGACGTCGTGGATGCCTGCCTCGGTGTGACACCCTCGTCGTCGAGCTGCGTCGGCAGAAAACATCAGCGTTGTAGCCTGATGTTCCACTGTTGACGGCACTACCAGGTGGGATGCCCCAGAAGCGATTATGCGGTGGCCCGATCGCGCCGGGAGGTCCCACACTTCGCCGGATATGTGGGTGTCGGGGTGCGGATCGCACCCGGTGTTATGGGATGGTCGTCAACAGGAGGCTGTTCGGTCAACCGGCTCGGAGGTAGCGGCGCAGTCCTTCGCGAACGACGTCGGATGCTGTGTGTGTTCAGCTGCCGCACGTTCATCCACCGCCCTTGGTAACTCCGGGTCGAGTCGGACTCGTAACGAATCGGCGGGACCGGATCCCATCGAAGTAGACCGATCGAGCGGCAGAGATGAACGCAGTCAGCCAGTAGATCTCCCCGCAGCGACGGTAGCCCTCCACTCGAAGCATGATGGATTCATGAACGTGGAGGACTACGACCTCTTCACCGACGAACTCGTCGCTCGACTGCGGGTCGATGATCGTGTGATCGGACTGGTTGCGCTCGGGTCGATGGCGGCGACCGATCGTGCTCCCGACGAGTGGTCCGATCACGACTTCTGGGTCGTCACGAACAATGGTGCTGCCGATGCCGTTCGAGCGGAGACCGGTTGGTTGCCCCGTTCTGAGGACGTCGTCATCGCGTTCACGGAGACTGCGCACGGGCGCAGCGCGATCTATGCCGACGGTCATCTCGTCGAGTACGCGGTGTTCGACGATCACGACGTCGAGATCGCACGGGCGAACGTGTTCAGAGTCCTGTTCGATGACTGCAACCTCGAGGCACGAATGCAGGCCATGGTCGACCGAACGATCGCCGAACGGCACGCTGATGACCTCACCGGTGCCGATCGGTTCGGGGTCTTCCTTGCCCAGATCACGATCGGCGTCACCCGTCACGGTCGAGGAGAATTGCTCTCGGCAAACGAACTCGTCAGAGGTCGGGCCGCACGGACCTTGGTGAGTCTGCTCGCCTCGTTCGCGCACCCCGACGTCGAAGGGCGGCTCGACAACCTCGATCCGAATCGTCGGTTCGAACAGGCCTATCCGTTGCTCGCACGCGAAATCAGTGACGCCCTGGACACACCGACGGTGGCGTGCGCGCAGTCGTTGCTCTCGATCGCTCGACGTGAACTCTCCGGGCGGGTCGCCGCCGTCACTGCCGCCGCGATCGGTGCAGTCCAAGCCACGATCGATCGAGCCCGGTCGACGACGGAGTAGTGACACGCGGCACTCGTCGGTGGTGGCGTTTCAACCACTTGGTGGATGTCTTCGAGCGGCAGTGGGAGAATGCTGCATCGAATGGAGATCCACCAGCTCGTGTCGCCTGTCGCGTTGGCCTTCGGGGCTGCTGACGTGACCGATCGTGGCGGCGCGCCCGTCTTCATCGCCCCGCTGGTCGGTCGGGAGGTGGAGCTGGCCGAGCTGGCCGACCGCACCCGCTGCACGTGACGCCCACGTCGAATTCTACGCATCGTGGCTCGAGCGCGTCGCCGGGGGTGCCGACGCGTCGTCCGATGGACCCCACACCTGGTGGGACCGCCGTATCGCGGCAGTCGCTCTCGTCGAACAC
>DASQFE010000269.1:0-2811 GCA_035633295.1 Ilumatobacteraceae bacterium
GACGATCTCGTCGTCGGTGCACAGCGCGTCGCCGTGCTCGAAGGCCTCAATGACGCAGAGAACCTCGGCGCCATCGCCCGAGCGGCACGGGCCTTCGACATCGAGGGCCTGATCATCGATGCCACGTGCACCGACCCCTACAGCCGCCGGACCGTACGGGTCAGCATGGGTGAGGTGCTCACACTCCCGATTGCTCGCGCCGGCGCAGACGACTGGAACGAGGTCGCCGATTGCCTGCGCACGAGCGACTTCGAGGTGTGGGCGATGACGCCGGCAGAGGACGCCGACAACATCTGGGACCTGGCGGTGCCGGAGCGCCTCGCCGTCTGTCTCGGAGCGGAGGGCCCGGGGCTGAGCCGGACCATGTTGAGTGGTGCAACCCATCGTGTACGCATCCCGATCTCCCCCACCGTCGACTCGCTCAACGTCGCCCAGGCCGCCGCCGTCACCTTCGCCGCGACCAACCGCACCAAATGAGACGCGGGGTCAAGCAGACCCCGCGTCTCATGGGTGATCAGTGGGCGAACTTCACGTTCGGCAGGATCCGATCGATCCAGCGCGGGAGCCACCACGCCTTGTTACCGATGATGAAGAGCGTTGCCGGAACGAGCACCAACCGGATGAGGAAGGCGTCGAGCAGCACCGCCGTGCCGAGGATCAGTCCCATCTCCTTCATCGGCAGCGTGCCGGCGATGGCGAAGGTGTAGAAGACGGCGATCATGACACCGGCCGCGGCCACGATCGGTCGACCGCTGTGGCCCAGCGATCCGCGCACCGCCTCGGCGGCGTCGCCCGATCGTTCGAAGTGTTCACGGGTCGAGGCGAGCAGGAACACCGTGTAGTCCATCGAGATCGCGAACACGAGGGCGAAGAAGAACAAGGGCGCCCACGAGGTGAGATAGCCCTGACTGTCGAAGCCGAGCAGGCTCGCGCCCATCCCGTGCTGGAACACCATGGCTCCGACACCGAACGCCGCGCCGACGGACAGCAGGTTGAAGATGACGCCGACGAACGCGACGATGACCGCCTGCAGTGCCACCATCAGCAGCAGGAATCCGAGCACGAGGACCACGCCGATGACGAGTGGCGCCTTTTGGCTGAGCGTCTGGTCGAGGTCGTAGTTTTCGGCGACCGGGCCACCGACAACAACGCCGGCGGGGAGTTCCGTTCGCAACGTCGGGATCAGTGCGAGCGCCTCCTCGGAGGACGGGTCGTAGGCGCCAACGGCCTGGATGATGCTGGCACCCTCCATCCCGGGCTGGGGTGGGAACGCCATGACGATGCCCTCGGTGGCCATCACTTGATCGGCCACCGCCTGGGCATCGGCACCTGCGGGAACGATCACCTGGATCGGGCCAGGGCCGCCGGGGCCGAAGCCGTCGGCGATCATGTCGTAGCCCTGGCGGGCCTGCTCGCCTTCGGGCAACACGGTGATCCCGGGCATTCCGGTCTTCAGACCGAGCAGTGGCAGGGCGAGTGCGACGAGCACGATGATCGCACCGACGGCGACCACGACCTTGTGGGCCTGGATCCGATCCGCCAGACGGGCGAAGAACTCGCTGTGGTGGTCGCCCGCCTTGTGCCATGGCAGTGCGAACTTGTCGATGCCCGGGCCGAGCAGTGCCGGCAACAGCGTGAGCGCCGCGAGCAGCACAAAGCCGACCGACAGCATCATGCCTGCCGCCATCGAACGGAACGCCGGGATCGGCACGAGCAGGATGGCCGAGAGGCTGATGAGCACGGTGATGCCGGAGAAGAGCACGGCCTTGCCGGCCGTATCCATCGAGATGCCGGCGGCGTGCTGCGGATCATCCGGATGAGCGTGCAGTGCCGCTCGGTAGCGGGTGACGATGAAGAGCGCATAATCGATGCCCAACGCGAGCGCGAACATCATGGCGAAGTTGAGCGTCCAAATCGACAGGTCGGTCACCTGGGTGATGCCGTAGAGCACCCCCATCGACGCGAGCAGACCGGCCGCGGTGAGCAGCAAGGGAAGGCCCGCAGCGGCGAGCGTGCCGAATGCGATCACGAGAATGACAGCGGTGACCGGCCAGGTCAACAGTTCGGCCTTCATCATGCCCTCACGGTTGACGGCGTTGAAGTCGTCCCAGAAGGCAGGTGAGCCGGTGAGAGCGACGGTGATCTGATCACCGGCAACTTCGGTCGACAGGTTGTTGATCTCGTCGCCGAGTCGTCCGGCGGCGCGCACGGCCTCGGTCGGGTCGACCTCGGCGCCGGCCTGGATCATGACGGTCATGCCGTCCATACCCGGCTGAGCGGGCATCGGCTCCCCGAACCCGGCCTCGGTGACGATGAGCGCGTTCACGTCAGCGATGACCTGCTGGTAGGCGGGGTCGTCGATCGGCGTCGATTCGCTCTGGATCACCACGACGGCCGATTGCGACGAGAGCCCACCGAACTGCTCGTCGATGATGTCGCGAGCCGCGAGCGACTCGCTTCCGTTGACCTCCCACATCGCACCCGAGAGCGCATGTTCGAGCTTGGGCGCGAACACACCCAGACCAAGTGCCAAGACGGCCCACGCGATGATGACGGCCTTGCGATGGCTGTGCGCCCATCGACCCATGCGGGCGAGCGGCGGATGCACGACGTCGGTGTCGAGGTCATCGTGATGCGGAGTCTGATTAACTACTGCATCCTCATGTAGCGATGAATTGGCGGGCGGAGCCCCCGTGTCGATGGTCATGTCGTGGTTCCTTCGGTGAGTGGTTGGCTGGGTGGGGATGGACGCCGTCAGATGGCGAATGTGCGCGCGTCGTCGGCAACCTGCTCGCGCAGGCGGTCGCAGAC
>DASQFE010000270.1:0-6295 GCA_035633295.1 Ilumatobacteraceae bacterium
GCCGACCGTCAGGATGTCGCCGCCGTCGTTGATGCGCAGCGATTGATACGGCTCGGTGTGGAAGAAGTTGTATGAGAGTGCCGCCACGAGTGCAGTGACGACGCCCGCGGCGCGGTCAGCCGTCGCTGCAACGACGACGACCAGGACGATCAACAAGGCAACGTTGGTGGTGCCGATGCTGTCGCGCGACGACACGAGCACACCGGCGAGCAGGAATGCTGCGAGTGGCCCGAGGCCGAGCATCAGGCTCGGATCAGTCAGCGAGTTCTTCGGCCGCATTCGGGCACTCGGCTGCGGGAACCCTGGATCGATGTCGGTTGAGTCCACATCACAGGTCTACACCGTTGCGTCGGGACCGTTGACGCCCTTGGCGGCTTCTTCACAGCCTCCGACCGATCAATCACGGCTTCTTCACGACGCCCTGGCCGCAATTGCCAACTGCTGAACCACAGGTGCTGGGCATGGTCAGATGTGCCCGGTATTGGCGCTCGGCAAGCCGACCGGGAAGACTCGAGCCCTCGTCAGAAACAATTCAAGAAGCTGATCAGCATGCCGATACGTCCTCTGTATGGATAAGGTCAAGGCCGTCGCCGACGACTCCTCGTCGTTCATGGGTGGGTTCGTGCCGCCTCGACCACCGGCGATTCCCGAGAGCTGGACCACCCCGGCCCCACCGCAGACGGCCGCTACTGCGCTGCCAATGCCGATGGTCGACGTACTCGACGGGCTGGTGCAGATGGTGCCCGGCGTCCGGGGTGCGCTCCTTGCATCGGTCGACGGATTCGGTCTGGCCCACAGCACCTCGATGGCCGACGAGCCGGCGCATCCCGCCATGCTTGCGGCTGCCATCGGCCTTGCACAGCAACTCGCCGCAATGGGTGGCGGGCAGAGCCTGCACCAGCTCGTCATCGACCACGACGCCGGCCTGCTGCTGGTGTGGCCGATCGGGACGCAACGGGTACTCGCCCTGCTCGCTTCAACTCGCGTCGACCAACGCGAGTTGCGCACTGCGGTGCGGAACCGTTCGTCGGTGCTCGCGGGAGCGACGCGATGAGCCAGGTCTTCAAGATCCTGATCACGGGGCCATTCGCCGCCGGCAAGACTTCGATGATTCAGTCGGTCTCGCAGACCCAGGTCATCTCGACTGACGTTTTGACGAGTGGTGACGAGTCCGACGTCAAGTCGTTCACCACCGTCGCGATGGACTTCGGCACCTATCAGCTCGCCGACGATGACGTCCGGCTCTTGCTGTTCGGAACCCCGGGCCAAGCTCGGTTTCGCTTCATGACCAACATCCTCAAAGGTGATGTCGATGTCGTGGCGTTCGTGATCGATGCGGAGGCCTCCGAAACGCACGCAGCTGCCGGCGTCGAGTTGCGCGCACTGCTGCGCGATCTACGGGTTCCGGCGGTCATTGCCGTGAACCGATGCGACGACGAGACGGTGGCGCGTCGCCTGGCGCGTTCGCTCGGCGCGCTCGACGGCGAGGCGGCCGTGCCGTGTCAATTGATCGACCCTGACTCCGGCCGGGAGGTCGTCGTCGAAATCCTCCTGACGCTGCTCGCGTCGATGGAGCCAACAAAGGCAGAGGTGGCCTGATGATGTACAACACGGGAATCAAGTCCGGTTCGTCCGAGACCCTGACAGAAGCACTGTCGGTCAGCGGCCCGCAGCCGGGTTGGATGACGCTCGACGAAGCTCGTCAGCGCTCGTTCACCGGTGAGGTCGTGTTCGAGGTTGATCCCGAGGTGCTCGTGTACCTCGACAACGGCGTGGTGTACTACGCCGAGCGGACCTCGGATGCGTCCCTTGGTCGCCGGCTCCTGGATGCCGGTGTTGTCGACCGGATTCAACTCGAACGAGGCACGGTCCGTGTCGGCGACGTCGAACATCTCGGCCGCCTGTTCGACCGTGAGGCATCCATCGATCGTGATGCCGTGCTCGTCGTGACCGAGAACGCGACCGCCGATCTGATCGCCGATCTGGCGAACCATGCCATGGCAACGGTGCGCGTCACGTCGTACCGACATCATCCGTCCGGGGTGCACCGTTGGTTCGTGGCGCAAGCCGATGCGCAAGCAGCAGCACGTCACATGGGTCCGGAGATCGCCCCGGTCGCCGGTTCCCAACTGCTCGGTCTCGATGCGGACGATGGCGAACTCGTCATCCAGTGGAACGAGCTCGCAGACGCGACCTCGCCGCTCGACGCGTCGAATGCCCTCGACGTGTTCGTGTTCGACCGGGTCCGTGGTGACGACGCGGTTGGCCTTGGTCACGACGTTGATTCGTCGTCCGACGACGTGATCATCGAGTTCGGCGCCGCCGAGACTCCCGGGGTCGAGGCGGATCCCAGCATCGAAGTGTTGCGCGAGGACTCCCTGGTCGAGATCGTCGCGTTCGAAGATGAGCCGATTGGCCATGATGCGGCGTGGCCGGACACCATCGAACAGCCGGTGCTCCCGAAAGTGATCGACGCGTCGCCGCAGGTCGCCCCCGCATTCACCCGGGCCGACAACGGCGATCTTCGATTCGAGATGCCGGCGCTCGAACTCTCTGACAATGCAGCAGACGTCGATGAGGTTCGCGACGATGTCGCGGCCGCCGTACGGCGTGCGATCGCGGCGATCGAGATGGCGACGGGCGAAGTTCCCGTGGTCACCGCACTCACTGTTGATCTTGACGATGCACTCGCTGAACCATTGCAGTCTCCGGTTGCCCAGCCCACGGGTTCGAGTTGGGTCGGATTTGCTCCGCCAACGATGGCCACGAGCGCAGAGGTGATGTACGCGGAGGCCCAAGGGGCTCCTGGCGTGGACCAGACGGCGCAGCCGTCGTCGCCAGCGGCAGATGTTGCGTCAGCCGCGTTGATCGATGAACAACCGAGTGTCGACGCTGCCGGCGATCGCAGCTCGGCGCTGCGCCGCCTCATTGGCAGCCTGCGCCGCAAGGATCACTGAATCGGTTTCGGATTCGAGTTCAACCCGCTTCTTCCGTCTTCGACGTACGTCGGAGGCGGAAGAATGCGCGTAACAGCTCGGCCGACTCGGTCGATCGCACTCCGCTGGTCACTTCGACGCGGTGATTCAGTCGCTCGCCGCTCACCAGGTTGAACTGACTCGTCACCGCACCAGCCTTCGGGTCATGTGCTGCGTACACGAGGTGGCCGAGCCGGGCGTTGACGAGCGCGCCGGCGCACATCGGGCACGGCTCGAGCGTGACGTACATCGCGCACTCGTCGAGACGCCACTGACCGAGGTGGGCTGCGGCATCGCGTAGTGCGAGGATTTCTGCATGAGCGACCGGGTCGTCGTGCAGTTCGCGCTCGTTGTGGCGTGCGGCGATCACGATGCCGTTGTGCACCACGATTGCTCCGACCGGCACATCGTCGTGATCGAGCGCCCGGGCTGCCTCGTCGAGGGCCAACCCCATCGCCTCGTCGACGTTGAGCCCCGACGGAAGCGCGGCGGGGGGAAATGCACCGGAGGGCACCATGGCGGAGGGGGTGGGATTCGAACCCACGGAAGGTTGCCCTTCACACGCTTTCCAAGCGTGCCGATTCGGCCGCTCTCGCACCCCTCCTCGAATCCCGACGCCGTCTCACAGCTCCGGAACCGCCTGGGAAGGCTAGCTGGCGACTCACCGAACGCGCCCGGTAGGGTGATGGCAGCCGCCGAGTGAGGTGACGACCGGGCCCTGTGCAATGGGCGCCCGTGAACCAGGTCAGGACCGGAAGGTAGCAGCCTTCATCGGCATCGTCTGTGTGCCGCAGATCGTCTGGTCGTCACCTCAGTCGGCGGCTTCATGACCCGAAATCCGGAGTCGATGTTGCGCAGAGCGCAACGATCGCTCCGGATTTCGGGCTTTGGGGGTGGCTTTTCAGGATGTTGGCGTGAGGCGTTCGGCCAAGGCGACGAGGTCGGGGGCGTCGATCTCGTCGGCGACGGCCGCGAACTCGGCCGTGGGGCCCCTCCAGTGCCACTCGTCGACGGTGCCAACGTCGATGTCGGTCACGACGGTGGCGATATCGCGAAAGAGCAGTGCGTCGGCCAGTTGCGCCTGGAGAGTCGCCGACAGCTTGGCCGCTCCCCGCAAGCCGGTGACGTCCCACTGGCCGGCGGCCGCTGGGATGTTCTCGATGTGGACGTACCGGGCGAGCACGAGGCCGGCGCTCTTTGCTCCCCATCCCGGGAGGCCGGGAAACCCGTCGGCCGTGTCGCCCACGAGGCCCAGGTAGTCGGCGATCGACTCGGGGCCGACACCGAACTTTGCCCGCACGCCGTCGGCATCGATGATCTCGCGTTTGCGACGATCGAACTGGACGACACGCTCGCCCCGCACGCATTGGCCGAGATCCTTGTCAGGCGTGACGATGAGCACCTGTTGGACGCGATCGTCACGATCGGCCACGGCGGCAGCGGCGCCCAACGCGTCGTCCGCTTCGTACTCGACCATCGGCCAGACGGTGAAACCTGCAGCAACGAGGGCGCGCTCCATCACGGGGATTTGGCGCAGGATGTCGGGATCCATCCCGTCGCCGGTCTTGTACCCAGCCCAAAGATCGTTACGGAAGCTTTCGATCGTGTGATCGGATGCCACGCCGATATGGGTGGCGCCGTCGTGTACCAGTGCCAGAGTCGACGCCACCACACCGGCCGCAGCGGCGTATGGGCCGCTGTCGCTGTGACGCGAGGCAGAACCGAAGTGCTGGCGGAACAACTCGTAGGTCCCATCGACGAGGTGGACACGCATACGCCAACGTTATGTCGGCTCGTTCACAACGCTCGGCCCGGATTGTGTCAATTCCGTCTCAGCGAACTCTCAAGATCCCCACACCGGTGCCGATAGATCATCGGCGAACCGAACCGCTCCGCCTCCCGACTCGAAGGACCAGACCATGACCGATCAAAACGATGCACTCAGGTCCAGCATCGTCGCGGCCGTGCAACTCGAATTGGCCCGGTACAACGAGATGGTGTCGGCTGAGCTCCAACGGCTTCGCGACGAGGTGGCAGACGAACGGACAGCTCGAGCCCGCACCGATGAGCAGGTGCTCGCACTCCTGCCGGCAGTTGAACGGGCACAGGCAACGAGTTCGGCGTTCCAGACGGAAATCCAGCGAGCGCTCGAGGCGCGACTCACCGAATTCTCCACCGTGTCGAAGCGTCGCCAGGAAGACGTCGAGGCCCGAATCGGACGGATCGCCGACGCTACGAACCTCGGCCTTGTCGCTGCGGTCGAAGCTGCTGCTCAACCGATCGTCAAGCAACTGGAGTATCGCCAGGCTCACCTCGAAACCGAGCTTGGGTCGTTGGACCGCACGGTCCGCAAGTTCGACGACCAGGCAGCCAAGATCGTCGAGCACATCAACGTCGTCACCGAGGCAACCGAGGGCCGCATCGATGAGGTCTCCGCGCTGGTGGCCGAGGAGATCGACGGTCGCCTCGCCGGATTGGTGACACGGCTCGATGAGGTCTCGGCACAGGCGGCGCGCCAACAGGCCGAGGTCGCCAACGTCGTGGGGAGTCGAGTTGATCAGGCCGAGGCCCGGATCAACGAACGCCTGTTGACGACCGAGGCGCGTATCAACGAGACGACCGGCCAACGCATTGCCGACATTGATGCCTACGTCGGCCGTGTGAGTGTGAGCCTCGACGAGGCTGTCAACATGCTCAGCGATCGAATCGCCGGCACCGACGCACGCTTCGGCGAGGTGAATACCCACCTCGATGCGGTCGCCGCACGCCTTGATGCGGTCGACGTCGATGCCCTCGACGATCTCAAGGATCGCGTCGCAGGTTTGGCCGGCGAGGTGGAACTCATCCGCATCGAAACCGAACGATTCCAGGAATCCATGGGCCAGACGATGGACAAGGCCGTGGTCCGAATCGTCGAAGTCGAGACCCAACTGCAAGAACAGCAACTCGACGTCGAGACGGCGGTGCAACTCGAGCGTCTCGAAGAGGTCGAGCGCGCACTCATTGCACTCAACCCGGACCAGTTCGTCCGTCGCAGCGACGCGGCTGCGACGTCGTCCCACATCAATGGAGCATCGTTGACATCGACCTCCTTCGCCCCACCGGCCACGTTCAGCGCTCCCGTTGACGCCCAGCACTGAGCCGAAAGACAGCTGATGGCACTTCGTAAACCACGCCCAGAAGACCTCGCCGCACCATCCGGTGGTGGCACCGCTACCGCACTTGCCGAACCGCCACCGATCGGTGCATCAGCTGACGAGTGCGCCGCAGTGGGCCAAGTCCTCGTGCAGGGCGGGCACCTCGACGAAGTGACGCTCGCG
>DASQFE010000271.1:0-1527 GCA_035633295.1 Ilumatobacteraceae bacterium
GGCAGGTCGGCGGCGAGCGCCACGAACGCCAGCACCACGGCCAGCGCCACGCCCGAGAGCACGATCAACCACGACCACGTGACGCCGAGCGCGACCATCAACGACGCGCCGAGCGTGAAGCCGATCGCCATCATGCCGAGCAGGACCGCGACCTCGTAGTAGAGGTAGGCGAGCAGTCCGAACACGACGGCCAGAACGATGCCGACGATCCAGCCGAGAGCGGAGCCGAGGAATCCATCGGCGCCCGCGACGATGCCGGCGCCCAGCATGAAGCCGGCGAACGCCCCCCACAGCGGGATGATGATCCGCATGGCGAGGTAGCCACGGAAGCAGAAGACCGCTCCGGTGAGGATGGCGATGACTCCGACGGTGATGTCGCTCATGGCCATACTCTTGCAGAGCGCCATTGATGGCGGCGTGACCCCGGTGATGCGAGAATCGGGAGATGACCTCAACCCCCACGCCCACGACCACGACCACGCCCATTGGGCCTCCAACCGTGCTGGCGTGCACCGACGGTTCGGACCTCGCGCTCACGGCGATCCGCCAGGGCCTGGCCCTGCTCGCCACGCCGGGTCGGATCGTGCTGTTGACGGTGGCGCCGCCGATCGACCCGACGCTCGTGACCGGTACGGGGTTCGCGGGCGGCGTGATGTCGTACGACGAGAAGAACGACCTGGTCGAGGCGCAGCGCACCGCGGCGCAGATCACGCTCGACGAGACGGTTGCGGAGCTGGGTCTCGCCGACGTGGAGACACTGGTCGAGTACGGCGACACCGGCCGCGTGATCTGCGACGTGGCGGCCTCGCTTCCGGCGAGCGTGATCGTGTTGGGGACCCACGGTCGTCGCGGTCTGCGTCGCGCTGTGATGGGATCGACCTCTGATCACGTGGTTCGCCACGCCATCTGCCCGGTACTCGTACAGCAGGCGCAGGACTGAACAGCGATCCCGGCGACTGGGCTACATTGCGCCGGACACCCTCGACGCAAGGAGATCCCATGCCCAACGGCAAGCCCAACATCCTCATCATCTGGGGTGACGACATCGGACAGAGCAACCTGAGCTGCTACTCCGACGGGGTGATGGGCTATCGCACGCCCAACATCGACCGCATCGCCGCCGAAGGCGTGCGCTTCACCGACTACTACGGCGAGCAGAGCTGCACTGCAGGGCGCGCCGCGTTCATCACCGGGCAGAACCCGTACCGGACCGGTCTCACCAAGGTCGGCTTCCCGGGGGCCGACATCGGCCTGCGCGCCGAGGATCCGACGATCGCGACTGCACTCAAGGCTCAGGGCTACGCCACCGGCCAGTTCGGCAAGAACCACCTCGGCGACAAGGACGAGCACCTGCCGACCCAGCACGGGTTCGACGAGTTCTTCGGAAGCCTCTACCACCTCAACGCCGAGGAGGAGCCCGAGCACGAGGACTATCCGCCCGAGGCCGATTTCCCGAACTTCCGCACGGCGTTCGGACCGCGCGGCGTGATCCACTCGTGGGCGAACGGCGACGGGACCCAACGCATC
>DASQFE010000272.1:0-5481 GCA_035633295.1 Ilumatobacteraceae bacterium
TTCGCCGCGGTCGTCGCAGGTGAACGACGCCCAGCAGCGGCCGAGGCTTGTGCCGAAGGCTCATCCACCTGCTCCGCGCGAGCCGCGGCGATGGCGGCCTGCGCCATGTCGGGCACAGCGCAGTCGATGCTGCGTCGCAACGGAGCAAAACTCACCACCACGAGCGTCACCGACTCGCCGAGCTTCATCACACTGCGGGCACTCGGCGGCGCCGGGTCGGCCATCAATCGCAGCGGCACGTACCCGCGCACGCCGTTCTCGCCGATCGAGATGTAGGCGCCGTGGGACGAGTACGACTCGACGGTTCCGTTCACGCTCGTGCCCACCGGGTGATGCTCGACGAACTCGAGGAATGGCATGAGATCGTTGACGGTGTCGCCTGCCTTGGGAACGCTGGCCCGTTGCGCAACTGGGGCCACATCGACCTCTGCAGCAACCTGCGTCGCCGGCTTACGCGATCGGCCCGGCGGCGGCGTCTTCGGCACGGGCATCGGCTGGCTGGCGGCATCGCTCGCCTTGCGACCGCTCCGACGCTCCGATTCGGCGCTGTCCTTCGACGAGCTGCGACGCGAACCACCCTTGGATCCGGTCGCCTTGCGGCTGACGGGGCCCCGTACAGGCACCCGATCGACGAACACCCAGCCGACGTGCGGCACCGGCTTGCCGCCGATCAGACGGCCCTCGTCGAAGAGCCACTCGTAGTCGGCGTGGAACTCCTGGAAGGAATCGTTCGAGAGGATCGACGCCTTCGATTTCTGGGCGATCGCAAGCACGAACGCATCGCCTCGACCCACTGCACCAGCAGGCGGGGCGACGAGTTCGTTGTTGGAGATGCCCTCCTCGAACTCCTTCTGCTCCTTCTTGTCGATTCGGTGGCCGAACGTGGCATCGACGACCACCGTGATGGCCGTGTTCGGATGTTCCTCCATGAAGCTCATCACCGCCTCGCTGAGCTGGGCGAGGCTGGGCAGCGAACGGCCCTCCGTGGCGATGTTGGACCCGTCGACCACGACGTGGCTCGGCCCTTTTCCTACTGTCATTACTTCTCGTTCCTGAGTCGGTTGCGCCACGCCGCACGTCATCGTGAGTTCGATGAGGTCGGCTGCCGCGGTGCCATCGTAGGCTCGCCCGGCATGATCCGAGCAGTACTCTGGGATTTCGGGGGCGTGATCCTCTCGAGTCCCTTCGAGGCATTCAACCGGTACGAGGCTGATCATGGCCTGCCGCTCGACTTCATCCGGTCGGTCAATGCGACCAACCCCGACACGAATGCGTGGGCGCTCCTCGAACGCAGCGATGTGTCGCCTCTCGAGTTCGATGCGCTGTTCGCCGACGAATCCGAGGCCCTCGGCAACCGGGTTCCCGGCGCCGATGTGCTGGGCCTGCTGTCGGGTGAGATCCGACCCGAGATGGTGACTGCGCTCGATCGCGTCATCCGTGCCGGCTATCGAACAGCGTGCCTGACCAACAACGTTGTGGGTGGCGAGAAACGCCTCGATGTGGGCGATGTCATGGTGATGTTCGACCACATCGTCGAGTCGAGCAAGGTCGGCTGCCGCAAGCCCGAGCCACGCTTCTACGAGATCGCCTGCGAACTCGTCGGCGTGGAACCCAGCGAGTGCGTGTTCCTCGACGACCTCGGCGTCAACCTCAAGCCGGCGGCGGCGATGGGCATGACCACCATCAAGGTCGTCGGCGCCGACCAAGCGATCGTCGACCTCGAAACCGCCCTTGGCATTCCGTTGCGCTGACAATTCTTGGTTCTGAGGCGGGATCGGTTCGTTCGCTCGCAAGGCGCCGCTGACGGAGTTGCCTTCCGGCTACGACCGAAGTCGGCAACGCAGCGAGCGGGCGAACCGGACCGCCTCAGCGTCAGAGGTCGCGGAAGGTGCGTGCCATGAGATCGGCGAGTTCCTGGTCGTGGATCGCCTTCGAGCCGGTGGCCGGGCTGCCCGAATCGACACGGGCGACGTGTTGCAGGTCGTAACCCTGCTCCTTGATCCGCCACGTGTGGTGCTCGATGAAGTTCCAGGCACCCATGTTCTCGGGCTCCTCTTGCAGCCAGCGCAGCTCGCGGGCGTTCGGGTACTTCTCGAGAACCGCCAGCATCTGCTCGGTCGGCAACGGGTAGAGCTGCTCGACGCGCACCACCGCAACGGGAGCTGCCAGACGATCGCGCTCGTCGATGGCGTCCCATGCCACCTTTCCCGAACAGAACACGATGCGCGTGACGGCGCTCGCATCGATGTCGCCCGGATCGTCGAGAATCTCCTGGAACGAACCCACCGTCAGCAGGTCGACCGCTGAGCGGGTCTGCTTCATCCGCAGACCCTGCTTGGGACTGAAGACGATGAGCGGCGCGCGACGCTCGGAATGCACCTGGCGGCGCAGGAGATGGAAGTAGTTCGCGGCGGTGGTGGTGTTGACGATCTGCATGTTGTCCTCGGCCGCGAGCGTCATGAAGCGCTCGATGCGCGCTGAGCTGTGCTCGGGACCCTGGCCTTCGTAGCCGTGCGGGAGGAGCAGGACCACTCCGTTCTGCTGGTCCCACTTGTCCTCGGCTGCCACGATGTACTGGTCGATGACGATCTGCGCGCCATTGATGAAGTCGCCGAACTGCGCCTCCCACATCACCAGCGCGTCACGGTTGGCGTGGGCGTAGCCGTACTCGAAACCGAGGGCGGCGTACTCGGACAGCAGCGAATCGAACACCCAGAAGTGAGCCTCGGTGTCGAGATCGTCGAGCGGGATCCACGCGTCGCCGGTCTCGAAGTCGATGAGCGCCGAGTGGCGTTGGCTGAACGTACCGCGCCGTGAATCCTGTCCGGCCAGACGAACCGGATGCCCTTCGAGCACGAGTGATCCGATGGCGAGTGCCTCGGCGGTGGCCCAATCGACCTCACCTTCGGCGTAGACACCGGCCCGAGTTTCGAACTGACGGCCGAGTTTCGGGTGGATCGTGAACCCCTCCGGATACTCGGTGAGCTTGGAGAAGATCCGGTCGAGCGTTGCCCGATCGACACCAGTCGGGATGTGAGGCAGCACGCCCAGCGGGCGTGGCGGCTTGGGCACGGTGATGGCCGCGGGTGCCTGCGAGCGGGTTTCGTCGAGGGCAACCTGCAGCTTGCCCTGGTAGTCGCCGAGTGCCTGCTCGGCCTCGTCCACCGTGATGTCACCGCGGCGAACCAGCGTTTCGACATACAGCTTGCGCACGCTGCGGCGCTCGGAGATCGCCTTGTACATGAGCGGCTGGGTGTAGCTCGGATCGTCGCCCTCGTTGTGGCCATAGCGGCGGTAGCAGACCATGTCGATCACGACGTCTTTGTGGAACCGCTGGCGATACTCCCACGCCAACTCGGCGACGTGTACGCATGCCTCGGGATCGTCGCCGTTCACATGGAAGATCGGGGCCTGGATCGTCTTGGCGACATCAGAGCAGTACAGCGACGACCGTGCGTACTGCGGGGCGGTGGTGAAGCCGATCTGGTTGTTGATGATCAGGTGGATCGTGCCACCGATGCGGTAACCGCCGATGTCACTCATCGCAAGCGTCTCGGCCACCACGCCCTGGCCGGCAAAGGCGGCATCGCCGTGGATCAGGAGCGGCAGCACGCTGAACGACCCGGCAGGCTCGATCTGATCCTGCATCGAGCGCACCATGCCCGTGACGATCGGCCCGACCGTTTCGAGGTGGCTCGGGTTGGCGGCGAGTTCGATCGCGATGTCGGCGCCTGTCGGGCTGACGTACTTGCCCTTCATGCCGAGGTGGTACTTGACGTCGCCCGACCCCTGCACCGACGACGGGTCGATGTGGCCCTCGAACTCGGAGAAGATCGCTTCGAAACTCTTGCCCATGATGTTCGACAGCACGTTGAGGCGGCCACGATGCGCCATGCCCAGCACCGCGCCTTCGAAGCCGGCGTCGGCGGCATTGGAGAGGATCGAGTCGAGCACCGGGATCGCTGACTCGGCGCCCTCGATGCCGAACCGCTTCGTACCGACGTACTTCGTGGCAAGGAACTTCTCGAACGACTCGGCTGCGTTCAGGCGCTCGAGAATCCTGTCCTTTTGAGCCTTCGACGTCGGCTCCAGAGCGCTCTCGAACTTCTCCTGGATCCACTGCTGTTCGTCGGTGTCCTGGATGTGCATGTACTCGACCCCGATGGTGCGGCAGTACGCGTCACGCAGCACGCCGAGGAGATCACCGAGACGCATCTTCGACACGCCACCCACACCGTCGGTGAGGAACTCGCGGTCGAGGTCCCAGATGGTCAAGCCGTAGGTGGCGGGGTCGAGTTCGCGGGGTGTCGCCGGTTCCTTCCAGCGCAGCGGATCGAGGTCGGCGATGAGGTGGCCACGCACCCGGTGTACCCGGATGAGCTTGGCGACTGCCATCTGCTTGGCGAGCATGGCGTCTTCGCGGTCGATCGGGTTGGTGTCGGGCCGCCACTTGACCGCCTCGTACGGCATGCCGAGCGAGTGGAAGATGTCGTCGTAGAAGTCGTGCTCGCCGAGGAGCAGTTCATGGACGTGCTTGAGGAACATCCCCGACTCGGCGCCCTGGATGACCCGGTGGTCGTAGGTGCTCGTGATCGTGACAACCTTGCTGACACCGAGCGAGCTGAGATTCGACCGGTCGGCGCCCTCGAACTCGGCCGGATAGTCGATGCTGCCGACGCCGACGATCACGGCCTGGCCGGGCATGAGCCGCGGCACGGACTGCACGGTGCCGATGGTGCCCGGATTGGTGAGGCTGACATTGGCGCCCATGAAGTCGTCGACGGTGAGCTTGTTCGTCTTGACCTTGCGGATGATCTCCTCGTACGCCGCGAGGAACCCGGCGAAGTCGAGGGTGTCGGCGTTGCGGAGTACCGGCACGACGAGCGTGCGGGTGCCATCGGACTTCTGCACGTCGACGGCGAGACCCATGTTGACGTGCTCGTTGACAACCAGACGCGGCTTGCCGTCGGCACCCTCCGCGTAGGTGTTCTTCATCGTCGGCACCTGGTCGGCGATGGCGCGCACGATGGCGAAGCCGATCAGATGCGTGAAGCTGAGCTTGGTCTGACCGGTGCGCTCGCGGAATCCGTTGACCACCTTGCGGTTCACCTCGAGCAGCTTGGCGGGCACGTTGCGGAAGCTCGTTGCCGTCGGCACGGTGAGGCTGCGTTCCATGTTGATCGCAATGGCGGCGCCCGCTCCGCGGATCGGCTTGCCGGGCTCGTCATCGAGCGACGACGTCGCCGGTGCTGATGCCGCCGGCGCAGGTGCCGGTGCTGGTGCCGGAATCTCAGTGTCGGATGGCTCCCGGTAGGCCTCGACGACCGCTTGTACCTGCGTGGACGTGGCAGCTGCTGCGGCCACGCTCGGGGCCTGCGACTGATAGTCGGCGAAGAACTCCTTCCACGACTCGCTCACCGACGTGGGATCAGCAACGAACTGTTCGTACATCTCCTCGACGAGCCACGAGTTCGCCCCGAA
>DASQFE010000273.1:0-7468 GCA_035633295.1 Ilumatobacteraceae bacterium
GCTTCGGCGCGATCGGCGTCGGTGGCGGTGTCGTCGAGGACGGGAGCCTCGACGGTGACGACGATCGTGATCTCGTCACGGTCGATCGTGATGGAGGGTGCTGCGATGGCGCTCCAGGCTTCGGGCAGTCGCCCGCGAAGCCACGCAGTGATGGTCGAGTCGTCTGTGTCATGGGTGGTGGTCATGCAGGCAAGCTACCTATAATTACTTCATTACACAATTACAGATCTACATTTCTTCTCAATTTAGTTGCGCACGCAAACATACCCGATAGCATTGCAGTCATGAACGACTGGAATGCACAAATCATTGCCGAGTTCCGAGCCACTGGTGGCAAGGCCGCCCAGTTCGGCGACAGCCCCCTCGTGATCCTCCACACCACCGGCGCCAAGTCGGGCGAGCTACGCGAGATCCCGCTGGTGGCCTTCATCGAGGGCGACGACCTCTACGTGTTCGCCTCTGCCGCCGGATCCCCGAAGCACCCGGACTGGTACTACAACCTCAAGGCGAATCCAGAGATCACCGTCGAGTTCGGCGTCGACACGTTCGAGGTGATCGCGTCCGAACTCCCCACGGACGAAGCTGACGCCAAGCTGATGCAGCAAGCCGAACTGATGCCGCAGTTCGCTGACTACATCCCCAAGGCTGCGCCACGGATCATCCCGGCGTTCCGCCTCACCCGCGCTGCCTGACGCTCAGAGGGCTCGCTCCACTCGGCGGCGGGCCTTGGCGCGCTTGGATCCGGTGAGTCGGTGTTTACGGAGAGACCCTGACAAGGGATCGCCGTCGACCACATGATCAACGATCTCCAGCGCCAACGCTCGGGCGCCGACCCGTTCGAGCACAACGGGCTCAGGTGAGCGCGGTGCAATCACGACGACCACGCCGTGGCACACGTCGAGGCATGGCAGCTCCACCAGCGTGCACGCGCCGCCCAACTCGCGCTGCACCGTTCGGAATCCGTTCGAGCGCCGACAGTCCTTGCCGGTACACAGCCCGATTTCGGGTGCTCGTGAATGCTTCGCCATGGGCCGGCGCGTCACGCGATGGAGTAATCGCGCAGCAGTTTGTTCATCTCGATCACGTGCAGTTCTTCCTGGCCGATCTGACCCCGGGCGTACTCCTCGAGGTAGATCGAGCTGCCCTCGGTCAGGGCGAGGAGCTGGCGGTACAGGTCGAGGGCCCGACGCTCGTGGACGATCGATTCACGCAAGATGGCATCGATCGCGTGATCGTGCGACTCCTCGATCGGGGCGATTCCCTGCTCGGGATGGCCGCCGAGCCCGGTGAGGATCTCACCGGCCTGCTGCGCGTGCAGCAACGACTCGGCGGCCTGCGCTTTCATGAAGTCGACCAACGGGAGACGGGTGGGTCCGGTGATCACGAGCGAATAGTGCGTGTAGCGCACCACACCGGCGAGTTCGGCCTTGAGAATCTCGTTGAGTACCGGGTTGACGGCCTCGGTGTCGATGATGGTGTGCACGGCGAGCTCCGAACGATCAGGGGAGACCATTTTGCCGTGCCATCGCGGCCAATCGACATCCAGCCGGAGGTTCAGGCGAAATAGTCCGGCCGGCTGACGTGGGTCTCCGACACGAACAGCACACCGTGACGATCATCGAGCAAGCGGCGGATCCCGGCGATCAGGGCGTCGGATCGCTCCATCGGCACCACCGTGATCAGCATCGAGAGGCTTGCGCGATCGTTGAAGAGCAGCCGCCCCTGATGATGACCGTGGTGTCCGAATCCGGACACCCCCGACACGGCCGTGTACCCGGTCGCACCGGCCTCGAGGAAGAGATCGCGAACAGCGGGAACGTCGTCGCCGTCGACGACGACCTCGATCTTCGCCATGGGAGTGAGGTTGGTCCAAACGGTCATGAAATCTCCAGTGGGATCGAGAGGTCGGACGCCGTCGCGGCGTCGGGGTCGGCAGGTCGCCAAGGTTCCCAGCCTCCGCTGGGTGTGCGCAAGACCCACGGGTGGTGCTCGTTCGCACGGGCAACGACGTGGATCCACTCGCCTTCGACGAGCTGGCGGAGCCCGGCGTTGCGCATGATGATGCCCTCGACACGATCGAGTGGCGCCTGCACGACAGCAAGCAGTCGCAGCGGGTCGTGAGCGCGTTGATCGCCGAGCATCACCGATTGCATCGGGAGTCCAACAGCGAGATCACCGGACTCCCCGACAACCACACCGACGCCACCAACGGGGTTGTGCAACATCTTGTCGCCAGCGCCGAACACGTCGAGGTCGACGGTGGAGAAGTAGTACTGCGCCGAAATCCACTGTGCCACGACGAGCGGCGCCGTCATGATCGTTTCGAGGGCCACCCCGTCAGGATCAAGGTCGGCGACGTAGCTGTGCAGGAATGAGCGTCCGGCGAGGTCGTGATCGGCAGTCATCGAGCGCGGCCCGATGATGAATGCTCCGTTGCCGGCCAGGCCCCATTCCGGTCGGACCTGTGCCCAGTCGTGACCGCGGTCGCGTACGCGCTCCGAATTGCCAGGGAGGCGACGAGCACGATCGTGAGCGTTGCGCTCGCCTGCCGTCGCGAGGTCACGCTGCAACGCCGCGACGGAATGTTGACGGGCCGCAGGGATCGTGTCGTGGTCGAAGATCGTCACCACGTCGGCCGTCGTGTCGTGCTCTGCCGCGACGAACCAGGTGTCCGCGGGGATGTCGATGCCGCGTTCGACGAGCCCGAGACGGACATCGGTGTCGTTGAGGATCGAGACGGCAATACGTGCACTCGCCCCGCCGGGTGCACCGCCGCAGGCGCCGCAGTCGAGCGAGGAAGCGTGGGGGTTGTTGGTGGTGTGGCTCCCGTGACCGCACAGCACGACGACCGGTGCGAAGCTCGACATGCCGATCGTGGTGACGATTGCCTCGGCGAACAGCGTTCGCTCGTCGAGCGACAGGCCAGAGTGCAGCGAGCGACCCTCGATTTCGTCGACAATCGGAACCGTACGAGGCGAGCGGGGCGAGCGGCGCCACCGCGAACGAGTGTCGGAACCAACTGCGGCCTTCGCCGGCACGAACGTTCGAGCGGCAGCGACGGGTCCGGCGAACCATCCGGCCGACTCGGCAAGAGCGAAGGGCGAGGCGATCCCGCCCTTCGCAGCGTAGAACGCGTCATGCAGCCCGGCGGCGGCCGAACAGCTCGCCAGATACCGGGCGTCATCGTCGATGGATTGCTCGACAATCTCGTGGCGCGGTGACACCAGGACCGGGCAACGCGCCTGCGATACCGGCGACCCGAGTGGCCGCCACCGGACCGGTACCCCGAAGAAGCCGGCGAACCCGAACGTCTCGTAGTGGCCGAGTGCTTCGAGGTTCCGTCGGAAGCCCTCGGAGCGCACGTCGATACAGAACACGAGCTGCGCATCCGCCCGACCAGCCGGCCCACTCGACGGTGACGTCAGGCCATCGAGTTGCGTGAGTAGTTGATCGCGAAAGCTCCACTCGTGCGCGCTGAGCCAGATCTCAGCACGGACGGCCGGTGGTACACGGCGAATCCACGCCGACATCGCGGTCAGGTCCGCCTGCGACGGCGTGCCCTCAACGCACTGCTCGACGAACGCTTCAAGTCGAACTCCCACCAGGGCCTCGTCGTCGGACGGGGTAACGCCGTCGACGAGCTCGAGTCGAACGGGGCAGAGGTGATCCATCGCCGCTCGAACCGCAGCCAGATCGATCATCCGGAGCTTGACACCAGGGTGGTCGGCCGGTGCCCAGTCGTCGCACCAGCGGGCGAAGCTCGCCCATCCCGGTGTCCGCAACAGCAGCGTGCGAACCATCGCCATCCGGTGGTCGGCGTCGGGGATCGCCAGCGCGAGCATCTCGACGGGATCGTCGGGAAGATCGGCGACGCGTGCGCACGCGTCACGACCGATGAGCCCGCGCAGCCGTCGGTCGCCTGTCGCCACGGCGCGCCACGAGCGGTAGAAGCCGCGGTCCCGGTCGGGCATGGCCCAGGGGACGTGGGCGTCGTCGACGTATGCGGCGCACCAGGTCGCCAACACCTGGTCGAGACCGTCAGCAACAGCGAACGCTGCAGCAGGGTTGGCAGAGGCACCACCGATCGGCCCGTGAATCAGATCCCATCGGAGCAGTTCCAGCACGTCAACGCTCCCGGTGTCCACGTCGATCGGCTCCGCTGTGGCCGCTTCGGGGAGCCGTCTCCGGATCGCACCGTCGAGATCGGCGTCGCTGATTCGGCCCCTGGCGCGCTCGGCGCGATAGGAGTCGATCGGGAGATGCGTTCGGGCCGAGAACAGTGTTCGGGCGAGGTTGGTCGCCTCGGCGAACGGACGGTCCTGAAGCCCTCCGAGTGGGTTCACGGCAACGAAGGCGGTCAACGGCCAGTACGGCGCCACGAAGGATCCCGCCCGCGACACGTCGGCGACGAGTTCGCTTCGCTCGACATCGGTCAGCAACCTCGACGACGGTGATGTGGTGATGGTGGTCATGCGGGTTCTCCAACGGTGACGCGCGGCGTGACGTCGGATTCGACCGACGTCGTGGGCACCGTTGGACGGTTGTTGCCGGGGGCGGACGGGACACCCGATCGCACAGCGGCCGAGCCGGTCGAGAGCAACCAGGAATACATCCGTCGGCGCAGGGCCTGCCCACGCTGACCCGGAGTGAAGGCGACGACCGTCACGAGCAGCGCAACTCCCACGAGCGTGGCGGCGACCCACACCGGCCCCATGGCGGCGGGAACGGCGTAGGGCACCACATCGACAACGAAGTGCTCGAACACGGCGAGGCCGCCAACATAGGCGAAGACACCGACGAACACCCCGAGTACCGCTGTGGTGATCGTCATCGCTGTGGTAAACGGTGTCGAGGCCAGCCAACCGTTGGCGGCCCGGCCAACCGAGAGCACACCGAACACGACGATCAGAATCGTGGCGGCGGCGGTGAGGTGCGGATCGATGATGGCCAGCGCCAGGACGAAAGCCGCCAACGGCACCAACAACCCGATCAGCAACCGCACCGGCACCGACGTCAACGATGTCCGCTCGGCGGCTCCGAGGTGGGGGCGCTGCTGCTGGCGGTGATGCGCCGAGATGGCGCCGCCGGCCCCGAGGAACATCGCTGCCTTGTAGAGGGCATGGCCGACGATGTGGAACAGGGCGGCGGCGAACGCTCCGACGCCGAGTTGCATGACCATGAAACCCATCTGCCCGGCCGTCGACCAGACGAGACCGCCCTTCACGTCGCTCCGTACGAGCATGACGGCCGTCGCGAGCAACGCGGTCAGCACGCCAATCGCAAACGCCACAGCCATCGCCGTGGGCGATGAGGCGAAGATGGGCGAGAACCGGATGAGCAGCACACCGGCGCCGTTGATGACACCTGCGTGGAGCAGGGCAGAGACCGGAGTCGGTGCCGCGAGTGTGGACGGAAGCCAGCGATGAAGCGGCACCAGGGCCGACCTCGCGATGCCGGCGATCACCAGCAGTATGGCCACGACCGCAAGGGCGTCGAGACCGGCGATCTGTTCAGCTCCGAGTGCGTCGGCACCTGCACCAACCGAACGCATGTCGATGTCACCCACGGTTGCGACTGTGACAAGCAGTGCGAGCACGAGCACGCTGTCGCCGATGAGGAAGCTGCGCCCGGTACGGCGCTGTGCCGAAACCGCCGGCGGCCAAGGGGCCTGGTGACCAATGAGCCCGACGAGGACAACACTGGTGATGATCCAGCCGGCGACGAAGCCGGTACCCGTTGCCGCGATCGCCACCATCGACGTGGAGGCGGTCAGCACCAGGGCGAGGATGTGGAACCGACGGGAGCGAGGGTCGCTGCGTAGCGACCGCGATGCGAACGACTGCACGATCAGACCGACAAACGTGGTGAGCGCAATCAGGATTGCACCGACGCGATCGGCGACCAGCCCAACGACGGCCGAGCCGTCGGTGTCGGTGGCGACCACCTCAAGCGGGCCGTCGATCCCGACCGAGACAAGGGTGACCAGCGCCGCCGCGAAGGCAACCGCGCTGGCGGCGACAGCGACCCGTGCCGCGGTTGGCGCCACCGACCCGAACACGATGATCGCCAACGCAGCCAGCAGCGGCACGACGGGAACTGCGACGAGGATTCCGGACATCACCGGCATTCTATTAGACCCTGTACAGTATGTACAACACAACATACCTAATTCGTATAGCTCATGGTCCTCTTGACCCGATCCTCCGGTGCCGCTATACGGTGCCGACATGTCGGAGGTCGGCGCCCAATCAGTCCGGTCGGAAGAGATCGGCGCAGATCTGGCTCTGCTCCAACGGTTCGAGCCCGTCGTTCGGTTCAACGAAGGCGAGTACTTCCTGCCGGCGTCGATCGAGTCCTATGTGCGGGCCGCCGAGCTGTGGGAACGAACGGGGCCCTCAGACAAGCACATCGTGGCGCCGGCGGGAACGCTCGGCGTCGACCGACTCGTCGAGCTGACGGATGGTCAGCGCGCCCGGCACTTCCTCCGTCTGGTCGACCAGCAGCCGAGCCGAGCCGATCGCTTCGCGTGGCAGCGCCGACAGGATCGGCCGCGCTTTCGACCGGAGACCCGTCTGGGCAGAGTGGGGGTACTCACTCGACTCGTAGATGCCGCCGGTCGCGTGTCGCTGCTTGCCCGTGGTCGCACCCCACGTGGCGCGCAGGTGGCCGCAGTGCTCCTCGACCGCGACCGGCCGGACCACGGCGACCACCCGTACTACGGGCGCGTGGTCCGCAATGCCGGCTACGTCGTACTGCAGTACTGGTTCTTCTCCTTCTTCAACGACTGGCGCTCTCGCGCCTACGGCGTGAACGACCACGAGGGCGACTGGGAGCAGGTCACGATCTATCTCGTGGATGAAGGCGCAGGAGCGGTGCGTCCCGCCTGGGTCGCATTCTCGGCGCACGACGAGCAAGGGGCCGATCTTCGCCGACGCTGGGATGACCCCGACCTGTCGTTCGTCGGTGAGCATCCGGTGGTCAATGCCGGACTCGGATCGCACGCCGGAGCAGTGTTGGCCGGGGAGTACCTGATCACGGTTCGCACCCATCGGTGGACTCGCCTCACCGCCGTGCTGCGGACCGCGTCGCGCTACCTGCAGCCGTGGGCATCTGACGACGAGGAACGCAGCGGGGTCGGTATCCCGTACGTCGAGTACAACCGCGGCGACGGCGTGGCGATCGGGCCGGGTACCACGAACTCGTGGCGAACGGTCGTCATCGACGACGACGCGCCGTGGATCCGGTCGTACAGTGGGCTCTGGGGTGACGACACGAACGACCCCTTCGGCGGCGAGCGGGGGCCCGCGGGCCCCCGGTACGAACGCAACGGCACTGTGCGGGCGTCGTGGTCCGATCCGGTCGGCTGGGTTGCGCTCGACGCAGTCGCGCCCACCGACACCGAACGACGAGCGGTGATCGGCGCCCGGCTCGATCAACTCGCCGCCGAAGGCAGCGGCCTCGATGTCGA
>DASQFE010000274.1:0-4607 GCA_035633295.1 Ilumatobacteraceae bacterium
GTCGGTGGACGTGGCGCGTGGCGCGTCGTCGATGATGGTCATTGGGGGGACTCCTCTATGTTGCTCACACAGCGCAGAACCGGAGCAGAGAGTGAATCCGAGTGCGCTCACCAGTCGTGAATTCGACCAGCGCTCCAACGATGCTACCGGGACATCGACACGTTCGGGTGTGACGCCCGCCGCATCACACGTCACACGGTGCCGGGTCAAACGTGACGCCGCGGCCTTCGACCTCGTGGAATCAAGTGCCGAGGATCTTGGCCTTCTGGGCGGCGAACTCGTCATCCGTGAGGATCCCGTTGGCGTGGAGTTCGCCGAGCTGCGTGAGCTGCTTGATGACCTCGTCCTGGCTGGGCGGCGCCGGCGCCGGTGCTGGCGCGTACTGCGGCTCGGGCTGCGGCGCGTATTGCGGCGGCTGGGCGTACTGCGGTTGCGGTGCGTACTGCGGCGGAGGCTGCTGGGCGGCCATGTCGCGTTGGTACGCGGCGTTTCGATCGGCGGCGAGCTGCGCATCTTTCTCGGTGTACCGCCCTGCCTGGCGACGGGCGACGCGGCCGGATACCGCTGTGGCGGTTCCGGCGACAACGGCGGTACGGGCGATTCCTCTGGCGAGTCCTGGCATGGTCGTTCCCTTTCAGTTGTGCTCGTCGAGCAAGTTTCAGTCGGCTTCGAGTTCGTCGAGGACTGCCATGACGTCCTCGGCGACGATGCGCTTCGTGGCAATCATCGTGCCGCCGGCGTCGAGGGCTGCCACGACGAACGGCACCGCCCAGGTGTTCTCGTACATCAACAGCACGCCGGTCGTGCCCGGGAGCATCGTGTCGGCGGCCGCCTGCATGTCGTCGTCGCCGAGCAGGCCGGACCGTGCTCCCGCGATGAAGAAAACTTCGTCGCCGAGGCCGTCGAGTTCGAGCAACGAGAACGTCCCGTCGTCGGCCTTCTGAATGGCCACGAGGTCGTAGAGGCTCACGATGCCGCGCTCGATGAGATCGATGAGCGCCGTGGCCGTCGTCGACAAGTCATGTCCACCGGTGAATTCGAGAAGGACAAGATCGATCGGGCCGTGGGCATCGCTCATGAGACCATTTTCTACACGATGGCGGCGAACGCCACCATCCAGATCGGGTGAAAGATCAGCTCGCCGGCGTAGGAGGAGCGATGCTGTCGCCGAAGACCATCCGCATCACGCCCTCGAGATTCGGACCACGCCGGAGGTGATGGCCACCATCGGCGCTGATGCACTCGCCGGTGATCCACGAACTCTCGGGCCCGGCCAGGAATCGGACGACAGCGGCGATGTCATCGGTGGTCCCGAGTCGATGCAGCGGCATCTGTTCGAGGTAGTCGTCGACGACCTCTGGCATCGCGGTGAGGCCGGCGGAGATGTCGGTCGGAACGAGGCTCGGTCGAACCGCGTTCGCACGGATCCCGAGTCCGCCGAGTTCATCGGCGACTTGGCGAACGAGCATCTCGAGGCCGGCCTTCGACACGTTGTACGGCGTCATGTAGCGATGCGTCGCCACGGCAGCGATCGACGACATGGCAACGATCGCACCGCCACCGTTGGCCACCAGGTGCGGCACCGCGTGCTTCATCGTGAGAAACGCCCCCGTGAGGTTGGTGGCGAGCACGGCGCTCCAGTCGTCGAGCGTCGTCATGTGGAACGGGCCGGCCGATCCGGTGCCGGCATTCGCCACAACGATGCGCAACGGACCCGCCGCTGCCGCAACCGCGCACGCTGCCTCGACACTCGCTTCGTCGGTCACATCGCAGGCGACCGCGACCACCGTTGCACCGGGGTGCTCGACGCGCAGATCGTCGGCCGCGGACGCCAACCGGTCAGCGTTTCGCGCTGCGAGGACGACGCCTGCTCCGTCAGCGAGCAACGCCCTCGCACAGGCAAGTCCGATGCCCGAACCGCCGCCGGTGATGAACGCAAGATGGTCGGCGAGCGGTGGCGAGTTCGGTGTGAAGTCAGACATCCGCTCAGTGTGTCCAGTCCCTTGGGGACGCGACGGATCGGACAGGACGAAACGTCACGTTTGACCCGGCACCGTGTGACGGGTGGCCCGGCACCGTACCGAGCGCGCCGATCGGGCACGATGGCAGGCGTGACGTCCGCCGAATCATCCACTTCCCGCCCGCTGTCAGGAATCCGAGTGCTCGATCTCAGTCGAGTGCTCTCGGGCCCGCACTGCACGCGCATGCTCGCCGACATGGGCGCCGACGTGATCAAGATCGAACCCCCAGCCGGCGATCTCACGCGGTTCGCGACGCCACGACGCAATGGGCTGTCGAGCTATTTCGTTCAACAGAACGTTGGCAAGAGCAACCTGAGCCTCGACCTGGCAACACACGAAGGCGCCGAGATCTTGCTCGCCCTCGCCGAGCACGCCGACGTCCTGGTCGAGAACTACCGACCGGGCGTGATGGCCCGGCTCGGCCTCGACGCCGACGCAATGCGCGCCAGAAATCCTCGGCTCGTCTATGCGTCGATCTCGGGATACGGCCAGACCGGTCCGTGGGTCAAGCGGCGTGCGTATGCGCCGGTCGTCGAGGCCGAAACGGGCATCGTCGCCTCGCAGGGAAACGCCCGGGGCGGCGAACTGGCAAAGGACCCCCACAGCCACGCCGACGTGTACACCTCGCTCGAAACTGCGTCGGCAATCCTCGCCGCGCTGTACCAACGAGAGCGCACCGGCGAGGGCCAGTGGATCGACGTCTCGATGGCCGAGACGATGCTGTACGTCAACGAGCACCTCCACGACGCGCTGTGGGACGGCCACGACGATCCGCAGTGGATCCGCAGCTTCCGGCCCGGCGACTACCTCGTGTTGACCGTCGCCAACGGTGAGTCGCTCGTCGTCAGCGGCCACCCCGCCGAGCGCGGTACGTTCGACTTCTTCATCGCGGCGATGGGGCGCTCCGACCTGGCCGACGACCCTCGCTTCGTCGACGTGGCCACTCGGCTCGACAACTTCGATGCGCTCCGCGAGATCATCCGCGACTTCGCCGCCACGATGCCCGACGCGGATGCGTTCGAGGAACAGTTCTCGAAGCACCAACTCGCAGTCGGTCGCGTGCGTCAGCCCGGCGAGTTGACCGAAACGGAGTGGGCTCGCGAGCGCCATGCGGTGGTCGACGTCGATGACCGCGGCGGCGGGACGATCCGCGTTCCCAACTCCCCGTGGCGATTCAGTTCCGCGCCCGATGTCGGCGTGTCGGGCATTCCCAAGTACCGCGGCGAGGACAACCGTTCGTTGCTGGCCGAACTGCTCGGCTACGACGACAAGCGGCTCGACGCACTGGAGGCCGGCGGCGTGCTGTCGAGCCGCATGCCCGACGCCTGACACCATTGCATCGTGACACTCCGGTTCCCCGTTCTGCCGATGAAGGCGACGATGGGGTCACCCGCGGCGATCCCCGAGGGCGACGGGTGGGCGTTCGAGGTCAAGTGGGACGGGTACCGAACGATCATCCACGTCGCCGACGGAGCGGTGCGATTGCAGAGTACGGCGGGCCACGACGTGACCGCACGATGGCCCGAGTTCACTGAGCTGCCTGCTTCGGTGAACGCATCGACGGCGATCCTTGACGCTGAGCTGGTCGTCTTCGATGACGGCGGTCGTCCGCGGTTCGACCTGGTGCAGCAATCGGGTATCGGATCAGCGCGCCAGGCCGTGCTCCAGATCTTCGATGTGCTGCACGTTGACGGGACCGACCTGATCGATCTCCCCTATGACGCACGTCGACGACTGCTCGACCAACTCGTCGAACCGGATCAGAACTGGTCGGTGCCGACGTATCGGGTGGGCGGTGGAGCGGAGCTCGTTGCGGCCACTGCGGCGCAAGGCCTCGAGGGCGTCATCGCCAAGCGTCTCGACTCGAGGTATCGACCTGGCACACGATCGAAGGAGTGGCGCAAGATCAAGAATCGCACGGTGGTCGAGCTGACGATCGGTGGCTTCACCGCCGGCGCAGGCAATCGGGCGGCCACGTTCGGCGCACTGCTCGTCGGGCGACCCACATCGAGCGGCCTGCAGTTCGCCGGCGGCGTCGGCACCGGCTTCGATCAGCGCACGCTGACGGCGCTGCGCGCACGGCTGGACAGCATCACGACCGACGACTGCCCGTTCGATCCGCCACCACCCGCGAAGGTTGCCCGAACGGCCACCTGGCTCGAACCCGTCCTGCGAGCAACCTTCGAGATCGCCGAGTTCACCAATGACGGCCTCGTCCGCCACGCCACCTTCGTCGACCTCACCAACTGAACCACCCCGAACCGCACACACCCCCGAACCGCACACACCCCCGAAATTCGGAGCCAGAGTTGCGCTGAGCGCCAAGTTCGCTCCGAATTTCGGGCTCTGGCAGAGTGAGTGGGCATGATCGGACGTGACGACGCGCTGGCGCTGGATGCTGCTGACCCGCTCGCACATTGGCGTGACGAGTTCGTGGTCCCGGATCCCGACCTGATCTACCTCGACGGGAACTCGCTCGGACGCACCCCCAAGCGCACGGTCGCCGCGCTGCACCGCGTGGTCGACGAATGGGCAGGCGACCTGATCACATCGTGGTGGGAACACGACTGGCTGAATCTGGCGCTC
>DASQFE010000275.1:0-6473 GCA_035633295.1 Ilumatobacteraceae bacterium
CTCGCGCGATGAAGCCTTCGATCAGGTCCTGCTGGGCGGCGTCGTCGAGCGTGTCGTTGACAATGCGGTCGACGGCATCACCCGAGTAGCGAGCGATCTCCGAGCGGAGTTCGTCGGTGCCGCGTCCTGCTGCGGCGGCGATGTCGCTCTCGGCGCGAGCTTCGAGCTCGGCCATCTCGGCCTCGAGGCGGACGCGGCCATCGGCGAGCAAGGCCAGGGCCTGAGCGTCGGCTTCCGCGTACAGGCGGGTGCGCTCGGCTTCGATGTCGCCCTGCGCCTCACGGATTCGCACTGCCTCGGATTCGGCGGCGACCTTGGCCGCAGCCGAATCGTCGAGTTGCTTCTGAACACCGGCGGTGCGGTCGGCAAAGCTCTTCTTGACGATCGGTCCGGCGTACTTGTACAGCAGCGTGAAGACGATGATCGAGGCGAGCGAGCCGGGGATGAGCTCCTTCAACGGCGGCAGGATCGGGTTGACAGTCGTGTAGCCCTTGTCGTCGAACGGGATCTCCTCCGCCGACGGCAAGAGGCGCCCGGCGGCGAGGGTGGCGGCGGTGTACAGGCTCATGCCGACACCCCCATCGCTTGCGCTACGGCGTCGCTGACGACGTCGTCGGACGGGCGACGACCGGTGGCGAGTTCGCCGAGACGGGCCGACACGTCGGCAACTGCCGACTCGACCTGTCCACGCGCTGCCTGCTTGGCGGCCTCGACCTCGGCCGCAGCGGCGCCGCGCTTGTCGGCGATGCGGGCGTTGGCCGCGGCGAGCTTCTCGGAACGCTCCGCCTCGAGGGTGGCACGGGCAGCATCGACTCGCTTCTGGGCGTCGGCACGCACGGCGGCCACCTGGGCGTCGTAATCGGCCACGTCGGCGCGTGCCGACGCAGTGAGTGCTTCGGCCTGCTCGAAATCGCCCTCGATCCGGTCGTAACGCGACGTCATGCCGTCGCGCACCTTGCGGAACAGGAAGAGGCGCAACGCGAGCGCCAGCACCACGAAGGCACCGAAACCCCAGACCACTTCCTTCAGTTCAGGGGCAATCGGGTTGAGATCGCTCTCGGGACCCGCTGCTTCCTCGCCCTCTTCGGCAGTGACGAACGGGGCACCCAGGAGGGTGACCTCGATCGCCGAACCGGAGGACGTCACGACGGCTGTCAGCACGTCATCTCCTTACGATCTCGACACGTTGGACCGGACGCTCGCCCGATCAGGCGAACTTGAGCAGAATGAAGACCACGAAGCCGATGAGGGCGAGGGCTTCGGTGAATGCGATGCCGAGGAACATGGTCGTACGGACCATGCCGGCAGCCTCGGGCTGGCGGGCCATTGCCTCGACGGATTTGCCGACGAGGAAGCCGATGCCGATGCCGGGGCCGATGGCCGCGAGGCCGTAGGCGAAACCGGCGCCAGTCGCTGCGGCGATGCTCTTTTGGTCGTCGGCGGCGAGTCCGTCGGTCTGAGCGACCAGAACGCTGAATGCTTCCATGGGGTTCTTCTCCTGTTGTGCTTTCGGTAGAGGGGAGATCGGGATGATCTGTGGCGAGCGGGTTCGCTCAGTGATCCTCGGCGTGGCCGACGGTCGAGTTGTTGATGTAGACAGCGGCGAGGATGGCGAAGATGTAGGCCTGCAGGAAGGCGACGAGGATCTCGAACGCCGTCAGGAAGATGAGCATGCCGAACGGCAAGATGCTCAAGGGCACGAGGAAGATCTGGCTCGTTTCAGCCCGGAACAGCGCCGTGGTGAGCAGGCTGAAGGTCACGAGCAGGATGTGGCCGGCGAGCATGTTGGCCATGAGTCGCACGGTGAGCGAGAACGGCGTCACGAGAATCGTCGAGATGAACTCGATGATTCCCACGAGCGGCTTCAGTGCCGTCGGCACTCCGGGGGGCCACAGGAGGTGGCCGAAGTAGCCGAGGCCCTGATGCTTGATGCCGGTACCGATGTAGATGACCCAGACAAGCAAGGCCAGCGACAGCGGGATGGCGATGCGGGCGGTCGCCGGCATCTGGATGATCGGGATGACGCCGGGGATGTTGCACAAGAAGATGAAGATGAACAGGCTCAGCAGGAACGGCGTCCACTTCAGGCCGGACTTGCCGAGCGTCTGCATCACGACGCTCTCCTCGATGAAGTCGATGGTGACTTCGGCGAGGTTGCGTATGCCCGTTGGAGCGACCATCGGGTCCCGTCGCGCCGCGATGAGAAACAGCAGTATCCCGAGGAACGCCGCGGTGACGGCGATCAGCGCGATCTTGTTGAACGTCGGGAAGATGTCCTGCCAACGAAGGATTTCGTTGATCGGCGGAAACTCGAGTCCGAGCAGCACGTGGTGTCCGTTTCAGTCGTGAGTGTGGGCAGTTGGCGAATTCATTGCTTCAGGCCGCTATGACGGGCCGGTTGGTTTGAGGCCGGGATACGCGAGCGACAACGCCACGTACTTCATTTCCCAGAACAGCAGACCAAGGTGCGTGACGATGATGGTCGATCCGAGCGCCGGAAGTGAAATCCAAGCAGCGTCCTTGACCAACCAGACCGCAAGAAAGATCAGGGCGAGGCGAATCAGGTAGCCGAACATCACCGCCGCCATCATCAGCCCGAGCGAGATCCGAGCAGCACCGGCGATCAGCGCGGCGGCCAAGGCGAAGTTGCAGAGCACGATGGCGATGCCGTAGGCACCCGACCAAGCACCATTGGCGCCCCAGATGACGGTGCACACGAGAATGAGTGCCGGAGCCGCGATCAGGCCGCGCTTGATCATGTCGGTGGAGACCGCGACTTCGGGAGCGGGACCCTCGAATCGCGTGGTGAACGCATCGGCGCCGGCGGAGGAGCTACCCACGTCAGGCTGCCTTCCGCTTGCCGGCGGGTGCCGCACGACGCTCAGCTTCGAGTTCGTCCATACGGTCGTCGTAGCGGTACTTCAACTTGGCGAACAAGCCAACGGCGCCGACGAGGGTCATGACGATCATGAAGATCGGCGTGGTGCCGAAGATCCGGTCGAGGATGTAGCCGAGGCCGAGGAACAGCGCAATGATCACGGCGGCTTCGATGCCGAGGCCGACGGAATCCTCGGTGTTGTTGACGCGGGGCTGTTGCTTGGGGAGGAGCTTCATTGATCCAAGGTGGGTTCCGTGCTTCCGACCGGCGGACTGCAAGATCGAGGTGCTTGTGAACTCGATCACAACCTAGTCGGCGAGACCGTCCGACGGCAACCCGGAGATTGCACTTTGCTCTGCTTCTGCTGCGGTGTTCTCCCGACGCCGCGCCCTGACACTCGGATGCAGCACGGTGTACAGCACGATGCCGGCGGCCAGGATCCCGAAGGGCAGGTACGTCGGGTTCCGTCCGGTCAGCGTGGGGTACAGCACGAACGCCGACAGCAGCGCTGTCCATCCCCACAGGATCACGACGCTGCGACGGTGGCCGTGGCCGAGGTTCATGAGGCGATGGTGCAGGTGGCCCTTGTCCGCTGCAGCAAACGACTTGCGACTCGAGACCCGCCGCACGATGGCGAAGGCCATATCGAAGATCGGCACGCCGAGAATCAGGAGCGGGATCGCCAGCGGGGCGAGGAAGAAGTAGGTCTGGCCGACGAACTCCTGGCTGAACGTATTCGCCCGCCCACCAACGACACTCGTCGACACAGCAAGAAGCAACCCCAGCAGGAGCGCTCCACCGTCACCCATCATGATTCGCGCCGGGTTGAAGTTGTGCGGAAGGAACCCGCAACACACACCCACGGTCACGATCGCAAGCAGCGGTCCGATGCTCTCGACGTCGAGCAGTCCGCTGTCGGTCAGTTCCTGGCTGTAGAGGAAAAAAGCGAATGCTGCGATTGCGACAATGCCGGCAGCGAGGCCGTCGAGGCCGTCGATCAAGTTGATGGCCTGCGTCATGCCCAGCAACCACAGCACGGTGACGAGCGGCTGCAGGTCGTCCGACAGCAGGATGGGTCCGTCGTAGAACGGCAGTCGGAACGAGAACATCACCACACCGAACTGCACCAGGACGAGGCCGGCGAGAACGGTGCCGGCGACCTTCGCCGGCGCCGACAGCTCACGAACGTCGTCGATGAAGCCGACGGCATAGATGATCGTCGCCGCAATCACCACACCGAGCGGTTCAGAGTTGCTCTCGAAAACGACATCGAACGCATCCACCTGCCATGCCGTGAACATCGCTGCCAAGAATCCGACGTACAGCGCCAAGCCGCCGACGTCGGGCAGCGGCGTCTGATGGACGGTGCGATCGTTGGGGAGGTACACCCAACCATTGCGTCGGGCGAGCCGGCCGACGAGCGGCGTCGTCGCGAATGTCACCAATGCCGCAACCGCTCCGATCAACAGAAACGAACCGAGCTCGGGCACGGTCGATCAGCTTAGGACAGCGGATACGCAGGAAACCGAGCGCACAACTCTGCAACGTCCTTGCGCACGAGCTCCAACTCGGCCTGGTCGTTGCGGTGGCGGAGCGCCTGGGCGATGAAGCCGGCAATGAGCGGCATCTCGGCCTCGGTCATCCCCTGCGTGGTGACCGACGGCGTTCCGATCCGGACGCCACTGGTGACGAAGGGGCTGCGCGGGTCGTCGGGAATGGTGTTCTTGTTCAGCGTGATCCCAGCCTCGTCGAGCTTGGCCTGCGCCTCTTTGCCCGTGAGTTCGGCATCGAACGGTGTGAGATCGACCACCATGAGATGGTTGTCGGTGCCACCCGAAACGAGACGGAACCCCTCGTGTACCAGCGCCTCTGCGAGGGCCGACGCGTTCTTCACGACCTGGTGGGCGTACACGGTGAACGACGGGTCCATCGCTTCGCGGAAAGCGATCGCCTTGCCGGCGATGACGTGTTCGAGCGGACCGCCCTGCCATCCGGGGAACACAGCCTTGTCGATCGCCTTCGCGTGCTCGTCCTTGCAGAGGATGCAGCCGCCGCGGGGTCCGCGCAGGGTCTTGTGGGTGGTGAACGTGACGACGTCGGCGTACGGCACGGGGTTCGGGTGCGCCCCACCCGCGACCAGTCCGGCGAGGTGGGCGATGTCGAACAGCAACAGCGCGCCGACCTCATCGGCAATCCGCTTGAACGGTTCCGGATCGAGGCGTCGTGGGTAGGCGGTCGTTCCCGCGACGATCATCTTCGGGCGGTGCTCGAGGGCAAGCGCTCGGACCTCGTCCATGTCGATGCGATCCTCGGCGCCCGTGCCGTACGAGACGAAGTTGTAGAGCAGGCCGCTGGCATTGACCGGTGAGCCATGCGTGAGGTGACCGCCATGGTCGAGACTCAGCCCGAGCACCGTGTCGCCTGGGTTCAGCAACGCCTGGTACACGCACATGTTGGCGTTGGCGCCCGAGTGGGGCTGGACGTTGGCGTGGTCGGCGCCGAACAGTTCTTTGACGCGGTCGATGGCGAGCTGTTCGATGCTGTCGACGATGGCGTTGCCGCCGTAGTAGCGCTTGCCGGGGTAGCCCTCGGAGTACTTGTTGGTGAGCACCGAGCCCACCGCAGCCATCACTGCCGGCGAGGTGAAGTTCTCGCTTGCGATCAGCTGGATGCCGGTGATCTGGCGTTCGACTTCACGCTCGATGAGGCCGACGACCTCGAGGTCGGGATCGGTGTCGGACGGGAACGGCATGGGAAACCTCTCGGGGTCGTTGGGTGGGGATTGGTAGGGGTTGGGTGGGAGGTTCAGAACTGGGCTTCGAGGTCGGTGATCTGGGCGACGCGACGGCCATGACGGCCGCCCTCGAACGCAGTGGTGAGAAACGTATTGACGATCTCCTCGGCGAGGCCCTCGCCGACGACGCGGGCGCCGATCGACAGCACGTTCGCGTCGTTGTGGGAGCGGGCCATGCGCGCCGTGTAGAGGCAATTGCACAGCGCGGCTCGAACGCCGCGCACCTTGTTGGCAGCGAGTTGCTCGCCCTGGCCACTCCCGCCGAGCACGATGCCGAGATCCGCAGCGCCGTCGCGCACGGTTCGCCCGACACCGGCGCAGATCGCTGGGTAATCAACCGACTCGGTGGAGTGGGTGCCCTGGTCGTCGACCTCGTAACCCTGGCCGAGCAGCATGGTGACCAGATGCTGCTTCAAGTCGTACCCGGCATGGTCGGAGCCGATCGCAACACGCCGCGCCGTACCGGCCTCGCCAAGCTCGTCCATGTCCCCCGAGTGTAGGTGCTCCCACCCCCATCAGGTTTGTGTTGCATTTCGGTTGGGACGGGCCAACAGAACTGCAACACAAACCTGATGGGGGGCGGGTGTCTATCGTGCGGGCGTGAGTCCCCGCCCTGTTCCCCGCCAGCCCGACCCTCGCACCCCGGTGATCATCGGCGTCGGCCAGTACGTCAACCGGGCAGCGTCACTCGACGATGCGCTCGAACCGGTGGCGTTGATGGAACGCGCGGTGCTCGCGGCCTCCACCGATGCCGGCCTCGCCGGGCCGCCGGTGGCCGATGCCGTACGCGTCGTCGGGCAA
>DASQFE010000276.1:0-10754 GCA_035633295.1 Ilumatobacteraceae bacterium
CAACAAGCGCAAACAGGCCGAGCAGCTGGCGTCCTCGCTTACCGACGCCCAAGCGAAGACCGAGGCGCTCACCACCGACTACACCAAGGCCCGCGCCGATGCCGAGGCGAAGCTCGGCACGCTGATCCAGGAGGAAGAGGCCCGCCGAGCCGCAGAGTCATTGCGGCGGGTGCAAGCCCAGGCCCGCACCTCGCAGAGCGCCGGTACCTCGGACTCTTCCGGTGGTAGTCGCGGAGGCACCTCCAGCGACAACGGCGACGCAACGACCAGCGCCGGTTCAGCGGGTTCCGGCGGGGGATACAGCACCCCTGCAGTGTCGTCACGGTCTGGGCTTGCGGTACAGGCCGCACTGGCCCAGCAGGGTGTGCCGTACCGATACGCCACGTCGAGCCCGGGCGTCGGTTTCGACTGCTCGGGTCTCACGGCGTATGCCTGGGGCCAGTCCGGTGTCGGCCTGCCGCACCAGTCGGGAGCGCAGTTCGCATCCACCCCGCGTGTGCCGATCGATCAGGCACAACCCGGAGACCTGATCTTCTTCTACAGCCCGATCAGCCACGTGAGCATCTACCTCGGCAACGGCATGCAGGTTCACGCCCCCAACACGGGCAAAACCGTCACTGTTGGTGCGGTGAACTGGGGCAAGGTCGTCGGCGTCGGTCGACCCGGCTGATCGACGTACACGATGTGTCAGACACATCGTGTACGTGGCGGCGGTGCGACTACGGTCGGCCACCGTGCAGGAACCGATTCACGGAATCGATCGCGATCGCGTCACCGAGTGGCTCGTCGACAACATCGATGGGGCCGCTGCCCCATTCGAGTTCACCCCGATTGTCGGCGGTCGTTCGAACCTGACGTTCACGGTCGCGGATGCGAATGGCACGAAGTTCGTCTTGCGCCGTCCACCTACCGGGGCGGTCCTCGCAACTGCGCACGACATGGCGCGCGAGTACAAGATCATCTCAGCGGTCGGCAAGACGGCGGTGCCCGTCCCCCCGGCGCTCGGCGTGTGCACAGACGACTCGGTGAACGGAGCTCCGTTCTACGTCATGGGGTTCGTCGACGGGGTGGTGCTCGACAGTGCCGACAAGGGCGCGGCAATGACGCCGGAGCACCGGCGCAGCGCCGGCCTGCACCTCATCGACGTGCTCGCTGATCTGCACGCCGTCGACGTCGACGCCGTCGGCCTCGGTGACCTCGCCAAGCGCGAGGGGTACGTCGAGCGCCAGGTGAAGCGGTGGAGCACCCAGTGGGAGAGGTCGAAGACCCGCGAGCTTCCTGCTGTCGACGAGGTCGCTCGCCGACTGGCCGAACGCATGCCCGTGCAGCAGGGCGTGGCGATCGCTCACGGCGATTTCCGGTTCGGCAACGTGCTCACCGACACCGCACATGGTCGAATCGCGGCGGTGCTCGACTGGGAGCTGTGCACGTTGGGTGATCCATTGGCCGACGTCGGCTACGTCGGTGTCTACTGGGCCGATCCGGGCACCGATCAACTCCGGCCGAACGATCCGACGGGCGTGGAGGGGTTTCCGACCTACGCCGAACTGCTCGAGCGCTACGCCACCAAGACCGGTCGCGATCTGTCGGAGATCGACTACTACATCGCGTTCGGGTCGTGGCGCCTCGCCGTGATCTCCGAAGGGGTCTACGCCCGCTACCTTCACGGGGCGATGGGCGACCAGGGCATCACCGATGAACAGCTGAACGCGTTCAAGGTGGGCACCGAGGTGCTCGCCCAGTCCGCGCTCGACGCGATGGGGCGACTGTGATCGTCGGACGCACACCACGAGGAGCGACATGACCAAGCCCGAGTACGCAGCCGTCCTGCAGGGGTGGGAGCTCGGCGAGTTCACAGCCGCCGGGATCACACATCCCACCTATCGGCGCGGGAGCGGACCGGGGATCATCGTGATCCACGAGGTACCGAACATCACCCCGCTCGTCACGAAGTTCGCCAACGAGGTGGTCGATCGTGGCTTCACCGTTGTGATGCCGTCGCTGTTCGGCACCCCCGGCAAGCCTCCATCGAATGCCGTGGCCCTCGGCGCAGTCGTCAAGGTGTGCATCGCCAAGGAGTTCACCGCGTTGGCGCTCAACCAGACGTCGCCGATCATCGCTTGGTTGCGTGCGCTGGCGCGAAATCTCCATCAGGACGTCGGTGGGCCCGGTGTCGGAGCGGTCGGGATGTGCTTCTCGGGTGGGTTCGCGCTCGGGATGATGGTCGACGACATCATGGTGGCCCCCGTGCTCTCGCAGCCGTCGATGCCGTTCCCCTTCGGCAAGGCTCGTGCGGCGGATCTGAACCTGTCGCCTGATGATGCCGCAACCGTCGCCGAACGCGCGGCGCAGGGCTGTCAGGTGCTCGGTCTGCGTTACACCGACGACTTCTCGGTCGGTGACCGGTTCTCGACGCTGCGCGACCTACTCGGCGATGCGTTCATCGCCGTGGAACTTCCGAGTCACACCAAGCGTGACCACTCGGTGCTCACCGAGCAACGCGACGACACCAGCGTCGAGCGCGTCCTCGACTTCTTCGCCGAGAAGCTTCTGCCCAACGCGTGAACAGATGGCGCTTGGGTTCAGGACGCCATGTCGCCGGTCGCGCTGAGGGGTCAGCGCGGGCCGCCGTCGACGTCGATCACCGTGCCGGTGGTGTACGACGAGGCGTCGCTCGCGAGGTAGAGCGCCGTGCCGACGATCTCGTGGGGTTCACCGCCGCGCCCGAGAGCGAAGCCCTGTGAAGCGGAGCGGTTGAAGGCGTCGATGTCCCACGCTTTGGAGATGTCGGTCAGAAACGGGCCGGGGGCGATGCAGTTGACGCGCACCTTCGGGCCGAGCGTGCGAGCGAGGCCGTAGGTGAGGTTGTTGATGCCTGCCTTGGCGGCGCCGTAGACGAGTTCATTCGGGCTCGGCCGGTGCGAGGCGATCGACGACACGAAGATGATCGAGCCACCGTCGCTGCCACCACTGTCGAGGCCGGCCATGCGGGTGCCGATCAGGGCCGACAGGCGGAACGGACCTTTCAGGTTGACATCAATCACCTTGTCGAACAGCGCCTCGGTGACTGCATCGACGCTCGGGTACAGCGGCGACATGCCCGCGTTGTTGACGAGGATGTCGCAGCGACCGAACTCGGCGTACACCGTCTCGCACAGCCGGTCGCTGTCGTTCCATTCGCCAGCGTGGTACGCCACCGGGAGCGCATGTCGACCGAGCGCCTCGACTTCCGCGGCCACTGCCGTGCACGCATCCAACTTGCGGCTGGCAACCACGATGTCCGCACCGCGGTCCGCGAACGCCAGCGCCATTTCCCGGCCGAGCCCACGTGACCCCCCGGTGACTACGGCAACCCGACCGGACAGATCGAACAGGTCCATCGTCCGAGTGTGCCAGACCCGCCCCGCATTCCCCGTTTGCGTTGCAGTTCTGTTGGGACGGGCCAACAGAATCCTCCCGCAAACGTGATTTCGGGCGCAGTCTTGGCGCTACGGGGTGATCGATCGCTGCGTGTCGAGGGTGTCGAGGATGAGGCGGAGGCCGAACCCGAACTCGTCGCTGTAGCTGTAGCCGGGCCGTAGGACGAACTCGGATGCCAGCTCGGCGAAGTAGGGGTACATCTCGGTCATCCCCGGCGGCATGATCGCATCGACGAACTCGCCGAGGTCGTCGCCGTCCTCGAACGGCAGGCTGATCTCCTGCAGGACGAAGCCGTAGATGTAGCTGTCCATCAACGAGAAGGCATGGGCCGTCATCTCGACGCTGAACCCGCTGCGCCGGCAGCAGCCGATCACCGCATCGTGGTGACGCAGCGTCGCCGGGCCTGGTGACGCCCGCGACTCCATCAGGCCGACCGCCCACCGGTGCCGCGTGAGCGCAGCGCGAACCGATCCCGCCCGCGCGGTCATCGCAGGCACCCAGCCGTCGCGGTCGTCGGGGAGGTCGATCTCGGCGAACACGAGGTCGACCATGCCGTCGAGGATGTCGCTCTTGTTGGCGACGTGGTGGTACAGCGACATCGCTTCCACCCCGAGCGTCTGCGCGAGCCGACGCATGGTCACGGCGTCGATCCCCTCTGCGTCGGCCAGTTCGACGGCGGCGCGCAGAGCTCGGTCGCGGCTGAGTGGCGTCCTCGGCGGCTTCGGTTCGGTCGGCTCGGAGGTTGTTGGCATGTGGTTGCGAAACATACAGCGTATGTCTAAAATCCCTCGCGTATCTTACATCGTATGGTCACGGGACATCACAGACATCACCGGCACCAGCCGGCACGAGGAGCACCGCCATGACCGCCACCACCGACAGCACCCAGCTCGCGACGATGACCGCCATCGTGCAGCACCGCTACGGCACCGCCGACCAGTGGCGAGTGGGTGAACGCCCGATCCCGACCATCGCCGCGGACGAGGTACTCGTCGAAGTCCACGCGGCTGGCCTGGACCGGGGGACGAAGCACCTGATGGTCGGCGAGCCCTACGCCATGCGCCTCGCATTCGGCCTGCGTGGGCCGAAGAATCCGGTCCCGGGGCTGGACCTCGCCGGTCGAGTCGTCGCGGTCGGTGAGGCGGTGACGCGATTCCATGTCGGCGACGACGTGTTCGGCATCGGCAAGGGATCGTTCGCCCAGTTCGCCGCTGCGAAGGAGAGCAAGCTCGCACTGATGCCGGCGAACCTGCGCTACGAGCAGGCGGCCGCCGTCGCCGTGTCTGGGCTGACAGCGATTCAGGCGGTCTGCGATGTCGGCCGCGTCGAGGCCGGTCAACACGTGCTGATCACCGGTGCGTCAGGCGGAGTCGGTACCTTCGCCGTCCAGATCGCCAAGGCCATGGGCGCCATCGTGACCGGTGTCTGCAGCTCCGCGAAGGTCGACCTCGTCCGCTCGCTCGGCGCCGACCGAGCGATCGACTACCTGCACGAAGACATCACCGCCGGCAACACTCGCTACGACCTCATCGTCGACATGGTCAGCACATCGTCACTCGCGCAGCTGCGCTCGATGCTGACGGACCACGGCACGCTCGTCGTGGGCGGGGCCGAGGACATGGGGAGACTGCTTGGCATCGGTCGCCAGCTGCGTGCGGTGGCCTTGTCGCCCTTCGTCGGTCAGCGGCTCACGATGTTGGTTTCGAAAGAGCACTTCTCCGGCCTGGAACGCCTCCGAGAACTGATCGAACGCGGCGAGGTGACCCCGGTTGTCGAGCAGACATTCGCCCTCGCCGACGCGCCCGAAGCGATGCGTCAGTTCGAAGCTGGTGTTGTGCGGGGCAAGCTGGTCATCATCCCGCCGTCGGTGCGCCCGTGAGATCGCGCTCGGTCGATCACTACAGGGCCAGTGCTGCTCGACGGCCCTCGAGCACCGCTTCGAGGATGGTCCGGGGGGCCACGGCGTCGCCGATCTGCACGGTCCCGTCGAGCGGCTCGGCGGGGATCCGGAATCCGCAGTCGACGACGGCCGCACACGGGATTGTTCGCCGCTGGCCGGTGTAGCGGTCCTCGAGCTCCACCTCGAGCCCGCCTTCGGCCGGTCGCACGGTGCGCAGCAAGGTCCGGCGTTCGATCGCCGCGCCCTGCTGGGCGAGGCGAGTGTTGGCCGGTGCAAGATCACCGGTTCGGGCGAGTTCGTTGCCGGCGATGTTGTCCTGTGTGATGAGGATCGCTCGCTGGCCCAGTTCCTCGGCGAGCGCAACGGCGATCGGCCCGCCGATCGGGTCGAACAGCACGATGACGCCGGTGTCGGGAAGTGTGGCAGCGCCACGGCGGAGGTCGGCAACGTCGATCACTCCGGCGCCGTCAGCAGTTTCGTACGGGTGATGACCTGGAAGCGAACCGGTCGCTTGGATGACAACGGTGCCACCATCAGCCTCCCACGAGTCGATTCCCGTGGCGATGTCCGTTCCCAGCCGGGAGTGTTCGCGCTGCCACCAGTCGACCAGGGCGGCATTCGGCCCGGCGATCAGCGCCAGTCCACCGACGCGGTCGTCGCGCTCAACGATGCGGACTCGATGCCCGCGCAGTGACGCAACGCGTGCCGCCTCAAGCCCCGCCGGCCCCGCGCCGACCACCACCACGTCACGCGGGTGCGCGGCGGGCACGTACCAATCGGGGTCTTCGGTCTCGCGGCCACTGGTCGGCTCGCCGATGCAGGTGACGATCGGATTGCGGGCGTCGCGTACCTGGCACGTCTGGTTGCACCGCGTGCACGGGCGGATCCGGTCCACTTGATCGTCGGCGATCTTGGCAACGAGGTCCGGGTCGGCGATCTGGGCGCGGGTCATCTCAACGGCGTCACACAGTGCTGCATCGTCGTAGCCACCGAGTGCCCACTCGGCCTGGCCGACCTCGACGATCGAGCCCTGCAGTATCACCGGCACCTGTGGTGACGACTCGTGCACGCGAGCGCGGACGGAGCGGCAGAGCTCGACGTTGAAGCCGGTCGGTTCGTGGAAGTCGGGCCGGGTCTTCTCGACTGTGTAGATCGACCCGCGGGTCACCACGAGATAGTCGAGCCCCACGCTGACGAGCGTCGCGGCGATTCCGGGAGCCATCTCGGGGGTGATTCCCGCCCATGGCGCCAGCTCGTCGCACGACAGGCGCAGCCCGACGATGCGATCACCGGCAGCGGATCGGACCGCCTCGATCACCTGGCGGACGAACAGCAGCCGGTCCTGCCCCCAGGTGTCGTCGCGCTGGTTCGTCAGGCCGGAGAGGAACTGGCGAACCAGGCTGTGCTGGCCCGCATTGATCTCCACGCCGTCGACGTCGGCCTCCACAGCGAGCTTGCTCGACGACCCGAATCCGTCGATGACGGCCGCGATGTCGTCGGCCTCCATCCACTTGGGCACCTCGCGCGAGTTCACCTCGGGCATCCGTGACGGCGCCCACAGCGGTGCCTGGCTGTACGCCGAGGATCCCTGGCCGCCGGCGTGGTCGAGGGACGCGATCACGAGCGCACCGTGGGGTCGACACGCAGTAACGATGGCGGCCCAGCCCGGGCCACATCGCTCGGCGAGGGGAGATCGCTCGTACGGCCAGTCCGACGGATGCACCGATGCACCCTCCACCACGATCGTGCCGCAGCCGCCACGCGCTCGTCGCTCGTAGTAGGCGACTTGGCGGGCGGGGATCGAGCGGTCGTCGGCGCCGAGATTGGTCACATGAGGTCCGAACATGACTCGGTTCGCGGCCGTGCGGGATCCGAAGGTGATGGGCGAGAGCAGCTGCATCAAGGACTCAATTCTGGCTGAGGGAGTGCTCTTCCCGTCGAATCAGCCGCTTGATGTTGCTCGTGTGCTTCAGCAAGATCAGTGCGCAGACGCCAGCCACAGCGATGAGTTCCCACCGTGGCTGGTCCATGACGATGATCCCGACCGGTACAAAGGCCACCGCGACCAACGACCCGATCGCTGCCTTACCTGTCACCTTGGTCACGATCCACCAGATGCCGACTGCGAGCGGGGCAAGAATCGGCTGGACCACGAGCAGGGCACCGGAGCCGGTGGCGGCACCCTTGCCGCCCTTGAAGCGGCGGAACACAGGGAACATGTGGCCGACGACAGCCGCAGCTGCACACCAGTAGGCGGCTGGTCGGCCGTCGATCACGAGGCCGAGCCCGGCTGCCAGCGCGCCCTTGCCGGCATCGAGGCCGTACACCCAGACCCCCTTCCGCCATCCGAGTGCCCGCGTGACGTTCGATGCGCCCGGGTTGCCCGAGCCGAAGGTGGAGATGTCGACCCCGTTCGCGCGGGCGATGAGGATCGCGCTCGGGAAGGTGCCGATGGCATAGGCGACCAGCACGAGGACGAACACGAACGACGATCCTTGCAGCTTCCGTGTGGAAACCGACGCGTCGAAGGCGCAGACCGACGGCTAGTTTGGCGGCCCCTGTGAACCCCGACCTGTTCCCCGAACTCGGTGCCGAGCGTGCCCGGCTCGCGTTCGCGCGTGCCTCGCGTGATCGGATGATCGTCCGGCTGGAGGCCGTCGACCCTGCCGCCGCGGCCGACGAGATCACCACGGAGTACATCGAGGTCACCGTTGCCGACGCATTGGAGGATCTCCGGGGTCCAGGCTCCGGCGACTTCTTCGGGCGGATCGACGAGTGGTACATCGGGCGCCGCCACATCGAGGACGAGCGCCACGATCCTGTCGTCGTCGATTGGCGCGCGCCGATCGCCGCGCCGTTCTATCGGGCCACATCCGCCGACCCGCTCGGGGTGGCGTTCCGACGGCGGTTCACGCTCGATGACGGCGACATCATCGCCTACCTCGACGAGCATCTCGACGATCCCGACGAAGGGGAGGTCGCCGGCGGTATTCCCGATCCGGTGCTTGCGGAGATCGGCGCCGAACGATCGGGTGAGATGCGTGAGATCGTGTCCACGATCCAGGCCGAACAGGACATCGTGATTCGCGCACCGATCAACCAGGTGCTGGTTGTGCAGGGCGGCCCGGGCACCGGCAAGACAGCGGTTGCGCTGCACCGAGCTGCGTACCTGCTGTTCGAGCATCGTGGTCGCCTGGCTCGAGACGGCGTGTTGGTGGTGGGGCCCAACAACGCATTCCTCGACTACATCGCCAACGTGTTGCCGTCGCTCGGGGAACGATCGGTCCGCCAGTCGACCGTTGATGAACTGTGCATTCCGCGGGTCGAGCTGTCGGGCGAGGACGACGTCGCGCTGTCGCGCTGGAAGGGCGATGCTGCGCGCCTCGCCGATCTGTCGGCGTTGGCGCTTTCGGTGATCCGGCCGCCCGACGACGACGTGCGGATTCCGATCGGCGCGCGTACCCATGTGATCGGTCGCGACCAGTTCGCCGACTGGTTGGAGATCGCGAAATCGGGGACGAGTCCGCTGAACCAGCGCCGAGAGCGAATGCGCTCGCTGGCCCAACGAGAGCTGCTGCAGCGGACCGGTTCGGACGACACGTGGGCGAAGGCGGCGACGCTCAAGGCGGCAATCAACACGGCGTGGCCGACACAGAAGCCGGTGCGACTCGTCGACCAGCTCCTGCCGGGGCCGTCCGGCAAGCGTCGTTCGTGGACCCGCGCCGACCAGTTGCTCGTCGACGAGGCAAACTCGATGCTCAACGGATCGCCGTTCACCTACGGCCATGTGATCGTCGACGAGGCGCAGGATCACTCGGCCGTTGCACTCCGGGTGATCGGGCGGCGCAGCCCGAACGGCTCGATGACGCTGGTCGGAGACGTCGCCCAGTCGACCACGCCGGCGGGCCAGGAACGATGGTCAGCGGTGTTCGACCACCTCACGGTGCGCGATCGTCCGGCGGGAGCCGTCGTCGATTTGACGATTGGCTATCGGGTACCCGAGCCGATCCTCGTGGTGGCCAATCGTCTGCTGGCGTTCACGGGTGTGGACGCGACCGAGAGCCGCAGCGTTCGTCGCTCGGGGGCGCCACCGAGTTGGCTGCGGGTGTCGTCTTCGGACCTCGCCGAAGCAATTGCTGACCTGGCCGTTGCGACGAAGCAGCGCCGTCGCATCAGTGCGGTCGTTGCGCCTCCCGTTCTCCACGAGTCGATCACCGCCGCTCTGAAGTCGATCGGACTCGTCGCCGTCGACCACGTTCACGAACTCGATGCCGGCGAGCTCCCGCTGTTCGGCCCGGAGGCGGTGAAGGGCCTCGAGTTCGACGGCGTGATCGTTGTGAATCCGCATGAGATCCTGAGTGAGGGGACCGACGCGGACGTCACCGAACGCGGCGCCCGTCTGCTCTACGTGGCGATGACCCGAGCTGTGCAGGAACTCCACTTCGTCACCGACGCCGACCCACCGCGGGTACTTGCTGTCCGATTTGAGTGAGCCGAAACGCCGGCGGTCGTGATGATCGCTCACGCAACGTGTGGGCAGTGGGTCAGCGGCGGCCGAGAGTGACGGGGACGCGTTCGGGTGTGGCGACCCTGACCGGCTTGGAGTGATCCATCATCGGGCGTGGTCGTTCGGCTGCGGACGCCGCGAGCATCGCAGCCTCGCCGTAGCCGGCGACGCACTCGGGGTCGGGACCGTCGAGGGGGATGCCGACGAAGAACTTGGCCGCCATACAGCCGCCCTGGCAGGCGTCGTAGCTGCCGCACGCGGCACACGCCCCGGCTGACTGCGGCTGGCGGAGTTCAGCGAACAGCTCGCTGTGCTTCCAGACCTGGGCGAAGCCGCCGGCATCGCGGACCGAACCGGCCTTGAACTCGTCGTGGATCACGAACGGGCAGGCGTAGACGTCACCGATGGGATCGATGAGACACACCACGCGTCCGGCGCCGCACATGTTGAGACCGGGCAACGGCCCGGTTCCGGCTTCTTCGCCGATGGCGTTGAGGTGGAAGAACGAGTCGCCCGTGAGCACGTTGTCGCCATGGGCGAGTAGCCACTCGTAGATCTGGTGCTGTTGGGCCTGCGTCGGATGCAGGTCGTGCCACGAATCAGCCCCGCGGCCCGACGGACGCAACCGGGTGATGCGCAGCTGAGCGCCGAAGGAGTCGGCAAGCGCCTTGAACTCATCGAGTTGATCGACGTTGTGGCGGGTCACCACGACCGAGATCTTGAACTCGCCGAAGCCGGCCTCGCGGAGGTGGTTCATCGCCCGGATCGCCGTGTCGTACGACCCCGCGCCACGAACGGCGTCGTTGGTCACGGCGTCGGTGCCGTCGAGGCTGATCTGGATGTCGAGGTAGTCCATCGATGCGAGGCGGCGGGCTTTGTCGGCGTCGATGAACGCACCGTTGGTGGAGAACTTGACGCCGATACCCC
>DASQFE010000277.1:0-4745 GCA_035633295.1 Ilumatobacteraceae bacterium
GTGATGCCCTGTGATCCGAAGTTCGTGTCGAGTCGGCCGTGCTGGTCAATGCGGGTGACGAAGAACTGGCCGTCGCTGACGCCGGCGACGGTGGTCCGGTCGAGTTGGTCGGTCACGATCGCCGCGGGGTACGACATCGCGTTCAGCGCGATCCCCACAATGCCGGCGGTCCCGTAGCCCGTGTCAAGGCGGCCTCGGTCGTCGAAGCGGGTCAGAGTGATCTCGTCGCTGAAGTCGCCTTCGCCGCGCCCACCGGCGACGACGACGCGGTCCCCGGTGGTGACGACAGCCGCGTTCCAGGATTCCGTCTCCTGCACCTGCGGGAACGTGCTGATGCCGTTCGTGCCGAACGACGTGTCAAGCGCACCGTCAGGGCTCAGTCGGGCGATGAAGTTGCTGTCCGAGACGGCCCCCACGATCAGCACCCGCTCGCTGGCGTCGAGAGCCACTGTGCTCGCTGATCCTGCGCCGAGGCGAGCGATGCCGCCACTGCCGAAGCTCGGGTCCAGGCGGCCCTCGCCATCGAACCCGAACACCGCAATGGTGCCCTCGAACGGCTGCTCGTTAATGACGTCGGTTGCGACGATCACGATGCGGCCGCCCGATTGGCGAACCGGTGGCGTCGGCGAGCACTGACCGACATCGCAGCCGACTGTCGTCCGGCCGTCGGTCCCGAACGTGACATCGGGTGATCCATCCTCGAGAAGGCGGGCCAGGAGCAACTGAGCGCTGCCGCTGTTGGAATCCAATGAGATACCCGTGATCACCATTCCGCCGCCGTTGAGTGGGAGCAAGCCGTTGGCGTCGCCGGGCTGGTCGAGGATCAGCGAACCGCGTTCGCCGAAGGATTCATCGGGTGAGCCGTTCGAGAGGAGTCGGGTGAGGGCGACGTGTGGCTGCCCAGCGACATCTGCCTCGCCGGCCACGACGATCCTGCCATCGGCATCAACCGCAACCGCACCAGCCAGGGCTGGCACTGCGGAGCCGCCCACCGTGAGTGGCACGATGGTCAGCCCATCCTTCCCGAACGACGGATCCAACATTCCCGCCGTAGGGGCCGGCGTCGTCGAGGGCACCATCGTTGTCGAGCCGGCCGGCACCGTGGCGATCGCAGTCGTCGTAGACGAACTCGTGGACACCTTTCCCGATGTCGACGTCGATGACGTCACCGATCCGTCGTTGCCGCACGACGCGAGCACCAGTGCAGCAACCCCGAAGCCGACGCGCACTCGTGTCATCATCATGACCAACGGTGCGTCGAGTGGGTCGAGTCGCGATAGTGCCCAAGGTCCAGAATCTGATTCAGGCCATGGTTCCGAGGTCCGCGTTCGCTGCCGTGGTCGCTGGAGCCGCTTCGCCACGTCATCCCTTCGCAGTCCCGTGCGTCGGGCCACGCGGTCCACCAAGCCGGCTCCAGGCTTGACCACGCGATCAAACTCACCCGCAGACCGCGCCCGCTCCACGTCGGCTGGCGTGGTCCGGCACATCGCGTGAACCGCTAATTCCGCAAGCGGGCCAGCCGTCCGGCGCGCTCTCTTCTCGTACCCCGTGATCGCGCGGGCTTCGGTCATCTCGCACGAGGCACCACACTGGACTGCACCCTCGCTTGTACGGCGGCGTCAGTTGTCGCTTGCGTCGACCACACAGCGGACCGAGCGTGAACCCGATCGATCAGCCGAACGAGCCGACCGGTCAGAAGCGCACGATCGGGTCGGTGGCGACGTCGCCGCCGACGAGCAACGGGGCGACCCACCGCGGACGCTGCGGCATGGGGCCGCCCTGGAACTCCTCGGTGACAATCGACCGCCACTCCTCGTCGGTCAGCCGCGGCTCGGTGACGTCACGCCAGAACTCGTAGTACGACGCGACCTGACCGACCGCCAGCTCGAAGCGGCCGTCGCCGATCGGAACGATCACGTAGACGGTGTCGACGCCGCCGGTGCCGAGCTGCAGGTATTCGAACGAGCTGGAGAACACATCGGTGACCAACCCGGCCCTCTCGTCCGGGTCGGGCACGGTCTGGCCGGTGAGGTCAGCGGTGAGGTCGCTCGAGGCGATCCAGATGTACTCGAGTTCCGAGCCGATCCCCTCCAGTCGCTCGTTCTCGACGTCGGTGGCGACCTGGCCGGCGAGCTCGCGGGCCGCGACGCCGCCGAGGAAGTCGCTCAACTCGATCAGCGTGCCGAGTAGGTCGTCGGTCTCGGGCGTGAGCAGATCACGCTCGGCGAAGCCGTTCAGCAGCAGCTCGGCGGCGGCGGCGATCCGGCCGAACGCCACCGGATCCGGCTCGACCCAGTTGCGTTTCTCGAAGTCGCCCGGCTGCGGCCCTTCACCCTCTCCGGCGGACCCCTGCTTGGTGTACAGGACGGTGTCGTGCTTCAGTTCGGTGTACGAGGCGAACCCGGTCTGGAGAGCCTTGGCCGCCCACGCATCGCTCTGCATGAAGTCGGGGTAGGCGGCGCCGTTCGCGTCGAACTGCGGCGCAATCGCCAGCAGCCAGGCGTCGTAGACGGTGCCGGCCCAGTCGTCGGGCGTGCGGGCAGCCACGAGTTCTGTCATGTCGTCGAGCTGCTCTGTGTAGTGGAGGAAGCGCGACTCGGTCTCGAGCTGGAGATCGCGCGCCAGCGGCGAGCCGAAGGCTGCGGCAAGATCGAGCGGCGAGACATGCGTGCGGCGCAGCTCAGGAGGCTCCTCGCCGACGTTCGGCCAGGCGAGCTGGTCGAGCACGTACGAGTCGAGCGTGAAACGGGCGCCCATCACGCGCACGCTGGCACGCTCGGGGTCGATCGCCACGGGATGATCGGCGACCACGGAGGCGGCGATCGCCTTCGCATCAGCGTTCACCAGTCGGATTGGATCGTCTCGCCAGCCAGGCACGACACCGTCGGCGGCATCAGCCAACTGCAACGGGTCGATGTCATCGGCGAGCCCGACCAGGAAGGCCGTCGGCTCGTAGATCGAGGTCCAGTCGGCGAGCAGCGCAGGGTTCTCGACGAGCACGCGGGTCATCATCAGGCCGGGGAGGACGCCAACGCCCTTGTCGAGCGGGAACCCCTCCTGGCCGAGCATCGACATGCCGAGGAAGTATCGGGTCAGCTCGGGCGTGCGGGTGTAGTGGCCGCGCGGGCGCATCAGGCTGAAGTCGACGCAGCCGACGAAAGCCGCCGGCCACTGGCACTCCACGACACCGGAGACCGGCGAGGTCTGGATGTCGGCCGCAGCCTTGGCGAGTTCCACCTCGGCCTTTGCGAGGTCGTTCACGTCACCGACGTCGAGCCCCAGGAGCACGGCCGCCGACTCGTAGTAGGCAGTGGCGCGGCGGGCAGCGTCGGCGAGCGCGGTGCCTTCCAGCTGGGCTTCCTGAGCGCGGGCGGCATCGACGGCCGCGGTGAGGAAGCGGTCGAGAATCGGGAGCAGGCGCTGCTGCTCGGTGTCGCGCAGCACCTTGTCGAATGTGAGATGCCACGAGTGGTAGAGCGAGTCGGTGGTGACGAACAACGGCTCGTACTCGTAGGTCGCCGACTTGTAGCCGTCGTGGAAGAAGCGGTACCCGGCGGGAACGACCGCAACCCCGTTGGTCTCGAGCGTGGTACGGAGTTCGGTCGTGAACGCCTCGGACGTGAGGGCGGCGTCGAACAAGAACTCCTGCGCCGGCACCAGCAGCACATCATCGAGCGAGGTGGGAGTCGCGGGCCCGGCGTACGGCGTGCCGTCGTCGAGCGGGACGACGTAGCGGAAGTCCGCGAACGGGGCGACCTGACGCACCCCGGCCGCCGACGACCCGCTGGCAGGCGGCGTTGTGGTCGTCGGGGTGCTGACGGTGCTGGTCGTCGTGCTGGTCGGCGCAACGGTCGGAGCGACCGTCGTGGGAGCGGCCTGATCACCGTCACTGCAGGCGGCGATCGCCAGGGCGACGGTTACCGCGAGGGCGATCCAGCGGGGTCGGTAGTGGACGCTCATGGCGTTGCTCCTTCTCGAGTATCGCTGCGGTCGGCCAGCACGGCGTCGAGCCGACCGTCGTGGTCGATGTCGGCGCATGCCGGAGTGGCATGGCCGGCGAGCGGTGGCGTGGTGACGAAACCGAATCCGTCCCACGTCCAGGCCCCACCGGCGACGACCACCTGGTCCTCGAGCGTGTTGAACGTGACCGCCATCGCGCCGGTGCACACTGCGACGTCGGCGATCGGCTGGAACAGAAACGCCGAACCCCAGCGCATCGATCCATCGGGCCTGTACACGGCGATGTGAGCGCTGCGTCCGGCTTCGTCGACCCAGTCGACGCCCGGGAACCGCTCGTGGACCGCGTGATCGATGGCAGGACGTCGGTACGAGACGACGGTGTCGGTGACGCCCGAGCCGGTCACGTCACCGGCTGCGGCCGCCACGACGTCATGGCCGTCGGGCAACAGCTCGCGGGCCGACGTCGAAGATGGCGGGAGCGTGGCCGCAGTCCACGGACGCACCGGTGACCACCACCCTCCATCGAGGGCAACGGCGTCACCCGACGGGTCGTCCCACCCCTCGAACGCCGAACGTCCAGCGTCGATCCCGATGGTCCCGGTGCGCACGGCGATCACGCCGTCCGCGTCGACGAGCACTTCGAGCAGGCCACCGACCTGGGTACCCGGTAGTCGCTGATCGAACAAGGCATTCCCGAGGCCGGGGGCGACGACGTTCGCCCTCGTCGAGTCGGCTGCGAACTCGGCGGGGTAAGCGGCATGAGCACCGTGACCCCAGACGACGTC
>DASQFE010000278.1:0-3792 GCA_035633295.1 Ilumatobacteraceae bacterium
ACCATGAGTTCCATCATCGGCACACCGGCAGTGCTCGGCGGTGCCCCGGTGCGCAGCACCGACTACCCGGCGTGGCCGGTGTGGGACGGCCACGAACGCGAGAACCTGCTGTCGGTGCTCGACGCCGGCGGGTGGTGGTCGGGCAACGGGAAGGTTGCCGCCACGTTCGCGAAGGACTTCGCCGCCTACCACGGTGCGACCTACGGCCTGGCGCTCACGAACGGCACGCACACGCTCGAAGCGGCGTTGGCGGCGTGCGAAATCGGCGAGGGCGACGAGGTGATCGTTCCCGGCATGACGTTCGTGGCGTCAGCGAGCGCGGCACTCGCCGTCAACGCCACGCCGATCCTCGTCGATGTCGACCCCGACACGCTCTGTATCGACGTCGCCGCGGCCGAAGCCGCAATCACGCCGCGCACCCGAGCGATCATCGCCGTGCACGTCGCCGGCGCGGCAGCCGACCTCGACGCACTCATCGACCTCTGCGCCCGTCGCAACCTGCGACTGATCGAGGACTGCGCCCACGCCCACGGCACGTTCTGGCGGGGGCGTGGCGTCGGTTCGTGGGGTGACTTCGGCAGTTTCTCGATGCAACGCTCGAAGCTCATGACGGCCGGCGAGGGCGGCGTGCTCATCTGCAACGACGAGGAACTCCGTGACCGCGCCTGGTCGTACGCCGACTGCGGGCGGACCAAGGGCGAGTGGTTCTATGACCATGCTCACTACGGCTCGAACCTGCGCATGACCGAATGGCAGGGCGCCGTGCTGAGTGCCCAGCTCGAGCGATTCCCCGAGCAGAACACAATCCGCAACGACAACGCGGTCGCGTTGAATGGGGCGCTCGACGAGGTACCGGGGCTGCGGGCGCCCCGACGCGACCCGCGTATGGACTCCCAAGGCAACTACTGCTTCGTGTTCCACTACGACGCCGAGCAGTTCGCCGGATTGCCGCTCGCGAGCTTCGAACGGGCGCTTGGCGCAGAAGGCATCCCGATGGGTGTGTCGTATCCGTCACTCAGCGATTTGGCGCTGTTCCGCGAGGGCAACTTCGACCCGCGCCTGCGGGCGAGCGCGCCGACGGTCGACTACGCATCGCTGCACCTCCCCGTCGCCGAGCACGCTGCGAAGTCGACGGTGTGGCTTCAGCACCGCCTGCTCCTCGCCGACCGCGAAGACGTGCTCGACGTGGCGCGTGCCGCCGCCCGGATCCAGGCCCACGCAGCCGACATCGTGGCGGCGACCACCTGAACAGCCCAGCAAAACGACCAACTCCCCGAAATGTGCGCTGATACGTGCACTGGGCGCACACCCGGGCGCATTTTTCGGGGTGGGGGCCTGGCTGACGTCGTGCGTCTCACGCGTCATACTTCGCGGGATGGCCGACGTGACGATCTCAGATCTCCGCAACCACGGTGGTGTCCCAGCGTGGCCATCGACGATCATCGGCGTGGAATGAGTCACCTCGAGAGCTGACCGGGTCAACGCGCGGCGGCGTATCGGCGCAGAATGCGACGACCGAGGGTTGTCTTGTGGACTTCGTCGGCACCGTCGTAGATACGGGCGGCACGTTCGTGGCGGTACCAGTACGCCAGGATCGTGTCGTCGGTGACGCCGAGGGCGCCGTGCACCTGGATCGCCGTGTCGACCGCTTTCAGCATTGTGTTCGCCACCGAGAACTTGATCGCCGAGATCTCGTCGCGGGCTGCCTTCGGGCCGTGCTGGTCGATCATCCACGCCGCGTGCAACGTCTGCAGGCGCGCCCCGCGGATCTCGGCGTCGAGCTCGGCCACCCAGTGTTGGATCACCTGCCGGTCGGCAAGCGTGTCGCCGTCAGGGCTGATCACGCGGGCGTTGGCGCGCTCGCACATCATGTCGAACGCCCGGCTCGCGATGCCGAGCCAGCGCATGCAGTGATGGATCCGCCCGGGGCCGAGGCGCTCCTGGGCGATCACGAACCCGCCGCCTTCGGGTCCGAGCAGGTTCGTTTGCGGCACCCGGCATGCCTGGTAGATCACCTCGCCATGGCTCGCATGCCCCGAACCGGCGTGGCCCATCACGCTCACGTTGCGCACGAGGTTGAAGCCCGGCGTGTCGGTCGGAACGATGATCATGCTGGTCCGCGCATAGGGCGGAGCGTCGGGATCGGTGACGGCCATCACGATCGCGAACGACGCGCCGTCGGCCGACGACGTGAACCATTTCTGGCCGTTGATCACGTAGTCGTTGCCGTCCTTGACGGCAGTCGTCTCCAACAGCAGCGGATTCGATCCGGCCGTCTCCGGCTCGGTCATCGAGAAGCAGCTGCGGATCGTCCCCTCGACCAGGGGGCGCAGGAACCGCTCGCGTTGCTCGTCGGTGGCGTGGAGGTGCAGGATCTCGATGTTGCCCGCGTCAGGCGCCTGCGATCCGAACACCGTGTGCCCGAGCGGTGAACGCCCGAGCGCCTCGCTCAGCAGTCCGTGATCGATCATCGACAATCCGAGGCCACCGAACTCCTCCGGGTGATTCGGCGCCCACAACCCCATCTGGCGAACCTTGCCCTGGGCAGCGACCACCAACTCCTGAACCGTCTCGGGCGACCCGTGCAGCATCTCGCCCTCGATTGGCACGAGTTCGTTGTCGACGAACTCACGGACCATCGTCAAGATGGTCTCCATCTGTTCCGACACCTCGAAGTCCATGGCAACACCTCCTCGGATCGAACGTACAGATCGACCGACGAAGGCGTCAGGGCCGATTGGCCCGGCTCACACCGAGGCGACTCCCGGTCGTGAGATCGAACAAGTGGATGCGCGACAGGTCGATCGACGCATGGAACGACTCCCAGAGGCTGACCGGGGTGTTCGGATCGACCGACAGCACGAGACTCGATTCGTGTCCACCATCGACGACGACACGATTGTCGCTGTAGGTGATCGACGGCGCGTCGACATCGGCGAAGACGTACTTCCGTTGATCGATCTGTTCGGTCGCCATCACGCTGAGCGCGAGCGGACCACCCGCGTCGGGTCGAAGCGCGTCCGCTCGGATCCCGAGCGCGACGTCACGCCCGTCGAGCTCGGCGAGCGCTGGGAGTCGCTGCAGGGTCTCGTCGTCGAGCGGCACGTGCTGGCAGCCGATCCGCAAGGCCGATGTGCCGCCGTCGACGACGAAGGTTGCCGCGATCACGTTCATCGCCGGTGCGCCGACGAACTGGGCGACGAACAGGTTGTCGGGTGCTTCGTAGACGTCGATGGGCCGGCCGTGCTGCACGATCCTCCCGCCGTTCATCACAGCGAGCCGGTCACCCATCGACATGGCCTCGTCCTGGTCGTGAGTGACGTGCACGGTCGTCAGGGCAAGACGTCGTTGGATGCCGCAGATCACGATCCGGGTCTGGCTTCGCAGCTTGGCGTCGAGGTTCGACATCGGCTCGTCCATGAGCAGCAGCCTGGGTTCGCGGATGACCGCACGAGCCAGCGCCGCTCGTTGCTGCTGGCCGCCGGACAGGTGTGACGGCGTCCGGTCGAGGACGTCGTCGATCTGGAGTGTCCGGGCGACCTTGCGGACCTGCCGGTCGAGTGTGGTGGCATGAACGCCGTCGATGCGCAGCGGGAATCCGATGTTCTCGGCCACGGTCATGTGCGGGTAGAGCGCGTAGCTCTGGAACGCCATGGCGATGTCACGCCGATTCGGGGGAACGTCGTTGATGCGAACGCCATCGACCAGAACATCGCCGGATGTCACGTCCTCCAGTCCGGCGATCATTCGCAGCAACGTCGTCTTGCCACAGCCCGATGGACCGACGATCAC
>DASQFE010000279.1:0-2700 GCA_035633295.1 Ilumatobacteraceae bacterium
ATTGATCGGTCGGAGGCTGTGAAGAAGCCGCCAAGGGCGTCAACGGTCCCGACGCAACGGTGTAGACCTGTGATGTGGACTCAACCGACATCGATCCAGGGTTCTCGCAGCCGAGTGCCCGAACGCGGCCGAAGAACTCGCTGACTGATCCGAGCCTGATGCTCGGCCTCGGGCCACTCGCAGCATTCCTGCTCGCCGGTGTGCTCGTGTCGTCGCGCGACAGCATCGGCACCACGAACGTAGCCTTGCTGATTGTCCTGGTCGTCGTCGTTGCAGCGACGGCTGACCGCGCTGCAGGTGTCGTCACTGCACTGGTGGCGGCACTCACATACAACTTCTTCCACACCGAGCCGTATCAATCGCTGCGGATCAACGACGGCACCGACATCTTGACAGTGGCTTTGTTGATCGTGATCGGGCTCGTCGTCAGCGAGATCAGCGCTCGGGCTCGCACGGCGATCAAGGCCTCGACCCGCCATGGTGACGCCGAGCGGGCGCTCGAACGCTCGGTCGAGCTCCTCGCTGGTGGAGCGAGCGTGCCCGAGATGTGGGACGCGATTCGCAACGACCTGATCCGGTTGATGCGTGTGTCCGACTGCCGGTTCGAGGACACGTCGGATCCACACGGATCCATCACCGAGCTGCCACTCGTGTCGCGGTCGGGAGCGCTCGATGTGCGGCGGCGAGTCTGGGTTGGATCAGGGTTTCAGCTTCCCGAGTCAGGCGCCGCCATTCCGGTCTCCTTCGGCGGCGTCGTGCTGGGCCAGATCGTGTTGATCCCTCGGGCCGGCTCGGGTTCGGTCAAGGATGAGCGCCGTCTTGCCGTGGCGTTGGCTGATCAGTTCGCAATCGCCCTCGCGGTCGCCGGTCGTTCCACCGACCTCTGAGCGCGTTACGCGATCGCCCGAGGAACGTCCCGCTGGTCGCACGTTGCGAAGTTCGGACCGAGCGAACCGGGCCGTCACCCTCCTTTGAGCTCGTGGAGGCAGATCGATGATGCGTCAAGGACGGGTGATCGACAGGGAGGACCTTCTTGTGAGGTTCTGAGATCAACCCGGTGTTCGAACGACTGCGAACTGATACTCCCACCCGTTGCTCTCGCTCGACTCGAACGTGTCGAACACTTCGAGCTCGCCGTGCTCGACCAGCAGCTGACGCCAACGATCGTGCGACCTGAGCGAGAAGAACCGACACGGGCGCAAATCCCCGAACTCACGAACCCCCTCGAAATCGAACCCGCCCCACGTCCCGATCCCCAAGAGGGCACCGGGCCGCACCACCCGGATCATTTCGGTGATCGCCTCATGGAATCGGTCGTCGGGCACGTGGACGAACGTGCTCATCGTCCACAGCGCATCGAACGCAGCCGTGCGGCACGCAAGGCTGTACAGCGACCCCGTGACACCGACGAGCCCTCCTTCGCGCATCAATTCGATGTTCCCGTGCGCGAGATCAACTCCAACGACCCCGAAACCGTCACGATGCCAGGCCTCAGTGTCGAGCCCCGGCCCTGAGCCCACATCAATGACGCGAACCCGACCTTCTCGACGCAGCGCAACGGCAAACCGCTCTCGAAGGTCTCGCCGCAAGTCGCTGCCGCGGACACGAAGCCGACCCCGGGCCTCAGCCTCGTAGTAGGCGATCAGATCGGCTTCGACTCCCACGACAACACGCTACGCGCAGGCGCGGGCTTGACCGCCGGGTCAGTGATTCTGGGTCTGTGAAGTGTGCGGGTTCGTCAGGTTCCAGCGAGACCGAGGAACACCACGAGAGCCCGCGACAGCCTGATCGTGTCGTCGTCGCTCAACTGGCCAACGCGTTCGCCCAGCTTCGAGCGGGGGATGGTGGCGACCTTGTCGACCATCAGCCGACTGGATTCTCGGATGCCGGTCACCTCGTCGGCTTCGACGAGCAATCGGATCAGCGGTGCGTCGGTCGGATCAGTGGTGAACGCACAGACGGTCACCGACGCGGTGGCGTCGAAGCGGTCGTCTTGCACGATGACGACGGGTCGGGGCTTGCCGACGTAGCCGCTGCCCGCCGACGCAGTCCAGATCTCGCCTCGCTTCACTCGTCGTCGGCCAGCGCGTCGATGAACGCCTGATCGTCGGCTTCGTGTCGACTCGTCGCAATGGCGAGTGACTGTTGGTGCGCCTGCTGGGCGAACTGCGGGGATCTGACGTCGGGAACCCAGATCTGGATGGGCCGGAGCCCTTGTTCGCGGAGTCGCCGACGGTGAGCGCGGACACGGATGGCGGTGGGTGACGAAGACTGTCGACGAGCCATGCAGCCAATGTTACATGTAACGATGACGAACGCGAAGATGCTCCGCCAGCTGACTCCGTGATTCTGTTGCGCATAGATCAGATGCCGAGGATGGCTCGAAGGCCTTCGTCGATGTCGTCAATCAATACGTCGGGCAGCCTGCCGGCCTGTTTCCCGAGGAGTGACCGGTCGATCAACTCGAGCCCGAGCGGAACAGCGACTGAGTCTTTCGGCAGCCCGCTTGCGTTGCTGGGAAGCAATACGTTGCCGGCGATGCCCGCTCGACCAACATTCGAAGTGATTGGCACGACGTGGGTCTGCCAGATACTCACACTGAGCACATCGTCGGAAGACACCACCACGCACGGCCGGCGCTTGTCGAGATCGATCCAGTCCACCGCGCCCCTAGCTACCACGGTGCGGAACGCTCCATCC